>NZ_CAXBHN010000014.1:0-83923 GCF_963975605.1 uncultured Zhongshania sp.
CTTCCGACTTCCGACTTCCGACTTCCGACTTCCGACTTCCGACTTCCGACTTCCGTCAAGCGTCTCCCATTAAAGGAAACAATCCGCCATCACTTCCATCGCTTCCGGCTGCGCGCAATTGAGCAGCATAGAATTTACTTCGCCGCGCTTTGATGCGGCTTTCCAGTCAGCCGCGCGTTCGCGAATACGCGCTTCCGGTCCGACTAAGGCGATTTCGTCTACGAGTGCGTCTGGTATGGCGTTGCGAGCCTCGTCTTTTTTGCCAGCCAAGTACAAATCTTGTACTTGCTCTGCAGCATCACCGTAACCCATACGCGTTGCATAGTCGGTGTAGAAGTTTTTACCCTTCGCGCCCATGCCGCCAATATAAAGGGCAAGGAAGTCTTTAATAAAGTAACGGCAGCCGTCGATATCATCGTCCATAATCACGCCGACAAAAGGCGCGACGTCGAAGTCGGCTTTGTTGCGGCCGCTTTTTTCTAGGCCTTTCGTGATACTTGGTTCCAGCACAGAGTATTTTTCCGGGCTCATCCACACAGGGAATACACCATCGGCAACTTCCGCTGAGGCGCTAACGCCAGCGGGCGTAATCGATGCTGTGTAAATCGGGATGCTTGGGTCGCCATGCAAAATTGATTTTAAGGGCTTGCCTAGTCCAGTCGCGCCGGTGCCTTTATACGGCATTTGGTACATGCCACCGTCAAATTCTACCGGGCCTTCGCGCTCGAAAATCTTTTTCATGATTTGAATATATTCGCGGGTCCGAGTAACAGGTTTACCGTAGGGTACACCATGCCAGCCTTCTACTACCTGGGGGCCAGATGCACCAAGCCCAACAATAAAGCGTCCGCCGGAAAGTTGGTCTAAGCTCATGGCCGTCATTGCGCACATGGCGGGAGTGCGCGCTGGCATTTGCATGATGGCAGTACCGACTTTGATTTTGCTGGTTTGCGCCAATATCCATGCCGCTGGAGTGACCGCGTCTGAGCCGTATGCCTCTGCTGTCCATACTGAGTCGAAGCCGAGTGCTTCAGCTTTTTTTACGGTGTCCATTGGCAGCGATAATTTTGCGCCAGAGTAGCCGAGTAGTAGTCCGAGTTTCATGTGCGTCTCCCGCATTTCGTTGTTATTACTTAGTGGGTTACAGCCTAGCGTATTTCACCGTTTATAGGGCGTCTGATGAAACGATAATGCCGCTTAGGTCCGCGTAAAGATATTCGCCAGCATTAATGGTGGTGCCGCCAAATTCGAGTTGCACATCGCAGCGGCCATCGCCAAGCTTTTCAGTTTTTCTGGGTACGCTACCTAGCGCCATAATACCGATAGGCATCGGGGCAATCTCCTCTACGTCGCGAAGATAGCCGTAAATAACGATGCCAGCCCAGCCATTATCTACCGCTGCTTTCGCTAGGTTGTCGCCCAATAGTGAGCGCCGCGGTGACGCGCCGCCGTCGACCACCAGTACGCGGCCGTTGCCTGCTTCTTTTACGCGCTCGGCAACTTTAGAGTTGTCTTCAAAGCACTTAATGGTGGCGATTTGGCCGCTGAAATTTTTACTGCCGCCGTAATGGCGGAATTGGCCCTCAATAACGCGAACTTTGTCGCCGTGCTCGTCACATAGATCTGGGGTGGATATTGTGGTCATAGTAACTCCTACAGTGTTTGGTGCTGGGCGCGTGATGACGAATAAAACTACTATGCCTTCTTTTGCGTCTCCCGTCTCCCGTCAAGCATTTGCCAAGTGGCTTTGTTTAGCTGCTAATAAGGGTCAGATTTAAGGGGCTGATATCCTCATTGAGATACGCCATGCCTAACACATTCAAGTACGCTAAACGGTCTGCGCGCATCAGGTCGATATTCGGTACATCAAAACCATTTTCCTGATAAATTTCGGCTAGATACGCCATAAATTCTTCGCCTTCTTTCAACAGCAATAAGCTCGCGGCGCCGACGTCGGGTTTTACTTTGGCGTTTGTGTCTTCAGGCAGTGTTGCTGCAACAACCACAGGCTCTTCTTTACCTTCAATACGCACGCTGCGGTTTCGCACTGTTTGCTCGGCCCAGTAAAAAGCCAGCTCTTTACTTTGGCTTAAGAAAACCGGCTCCACCGATTCACTGTAGTCATTGCCGATAGTGGCCATGGTTTTTTTTGCGGCTTCTTTCAATACTTTATCGCCAGAGCGTTTTAGGCCCTGCTGCTTGATTGAGTCGACAAGCGCCGATGAGGTGCCGTGATACCAGACGTTGCTAGCGGCAAAGCCCTGTTCGCTTAACAAATCTTTGGCGTCTTTTAGGAAGGTGGGGGTATTGGCCATATAGAGAATCACTTGGTTGTTTGATCAGATTTAAGCAGACATTGGCATACTAACGTAAAACGCTATCTGATTCTTTTGTGATGGTGCTAAGTGGAATTTTATTCATAAAAAAGGCGGCGCCTTTAATTAGGAGCCGCCTTTTTTCTTGCGAAGGCTGTACCTTGTCGATGCAGAGCAATCAGCAAGGTACTAACACGTCGAACTTAGTTGAACTGGTTCGAGGTGTTTTTTGCGCCGCCCGCTTTCAACGCTAGCTCACCGGCATAGTATTCTTTGTGGTCGTCACCCATGTCAGAACCTGACATGTTTTGGTGTTTAACACAGGCAATACCTTGACGGATTTCTTTGCGCTGTACGCCAGCAACATAGCCCAACATCGCTTGCTCACCAAAGTACTCTTTAGCTAGGTTGTCAGTGGACAGCGCAGCAGTGTGGTAGGTTGGCAGAGTGATCAAGTGGTGGAATACGTTAGCTTCACGCGCAGTATCCGCTTGGAAAGTCTTGATGCGAGCGTCAGCTGCAGCAGCCAGTGCAGTTTCGTCGTATTCAGCAGACATTAGGTTTGCACGATCGTAGGCAGATACGTCTTCACCAGCTTCAACCATGGCATCGTAAGCTTGTTGACGGAAGTTCAGGGTCCAGTTGAATGAAGGAGAGTTGTTGTAAACCAACTTCGCATCTGGGTGAACTTTACGAACGTCGTCCATCATACCTTTGATTTCGTGAACGGTTGGAACTGCAGTTTCAATCCACAACAGGTCAGCACCGGCATTGATCGCTTCGATACAGTCAAATACACAGCGCTCATGGCCAGTGCCTTGACGGAACTGGTACAAGCCAGAAGGTAGACGCTTAGGACGAACCAACTTGCCGTTACGGTTGAAGCACACATCGCCTTCGGCCATGTCAGCTACGTCAATTTCTTCAACATCAAGGAAAGAGTTATATACGTCGCCTTGATCGCCGCGCTCTTTAACAACAGCGATTTCTTTGGTCAGGCCAGCGCCTTCAGAGTCGGTACGTGCAACGATAACGCCGTTGTCGACACCCAGTTCCAAGAAAGCGTAACGCAGCGCGCGCAGCTTAGTGTGGAAGTCGGCGTGAGGCACGGTTACTTTGCCGTCTTGGTGACCGCACTGCTTTTCGTCAGCAACTTGGTTTTCGATCTGCAAGCAGCAAGCGCCGGCTTCGATCATTTGCTTGGCCATCAGGTAAGTCGCTTCAGCGTTACCAAAGCCGGCGTCGATATCAGCAACAATCGGTACTACGTGAGTAACGTGGTTGTCGATTTGATCTTGGATTTTAGCTTCTTCAGCCGTGTCGCCAGCTTCACGAGCTGCATCCAGTGCGCGGAACAGGCCGCCCAACTCGCGCGCATCTGCTTGGCGAAGGAAGGTGTAAAGTTCGCGAACCAAATCGGCAACAGAAGTTTTTTCATGCATTGACTGGTCAGGTAGAGGGCCGAACTCAGAGCGCAGAGCGGCAACCATCCAGCCAGACAGGTATAGGTAGCGGCGGTCAGTTTGGCCGTTGAAGTGCTTCTTAATAGAAATCATCTTCTGTTGACCGATAAAGCCGTGCCAGCAACCCAGTGATTGGGTGTACTTGGTCTTGTCTTTGTCAAACGCGGCCATGTCTGCACGCATGATGTCGGCAGTATACTTGGCGATGTCTAAACCGGTTTTGAATTTGTTCTGGGCACGCATACGTGCTGCAGATTCGGGATTGATGGCGTCCCAGCTGCTGCCAGCTTGTTCTTTAAGAGAGGCGACTGCCTGGATGTCTGCGTCTAGAGTTGACATATGTGGTCCCTATTTTGTTGCGGGTTGGGTTATTTAACGTTGGCAAGTTTACGCTCGGAGTTTAAATTTTTCTAATTTATAGTTATTATGCTCGATATTCATTTTAAAAATGATGTTTGCGCCAGAGCGTTTGAAGGGCTATATAGCTATGGAGCAAAATATTTGCAAATCGCGATGGTCGCGCACAGCCTTATTATAGTCCCATGATTCGCTATTGCCATTCACAATAAAAATATCAGTGATAATATGGATAAATTTGCAGAATTATCCTCAGCTGCTAGGATAGTCTCCTTAATTAACGCCAAATTACCTTTTCTATAGGAGTGTTTATGTCTTCGGCCATTTCCAGAGTACAGCACAGCGGACTTCAAATTGCCGATGTACTTTATCGCTTGGTGAATGATGAAGTCGCTCCTGGTACAGGCATTAGCTCCGACACATTTTGGTCTGCATTTGCTGATATATTGAAGGATTTGGCGCCGAAAAATCGTGAATTGCTGCAAAAACGCGAACAAATTCAGGCTCAGATTGACGAGTGGCACCGCGCCAATGCGGGCAGCTTTGACGCTACGGCCTACAAGGCGTTTTTGCAAGAAATTAACTACTTACTACCTGAGCCAGCGGACTTTAGCGTCGCCACTGAAAATGTAGACGAAGAAATTGCTGCCTTAGCTGGTCCGCAGTTGGTTGTTCCCGTAATGAACGCGCGTTACGCGCTCAACGCAGCAAATGCGCGTTGGGGTAGTTTGTACGATGCGCTTTACGGCACCAATGTAATTTCAGAAGACGATGGCGCTGATAAAGGCAAAGGCTACAACCCTGTTCGCGGTGCCAAAGTTATCGCCTATGCTCGCCAGTTTCTTGATCAGCACACTAGCTTGAGCGATGGCAGTCATACCGACGCGACTTTATATAGCGTTGTTGATGGTGCCTTGGCCGTTACCCTGGCCGATGGTGGTGTGACTGGTTTGGCAGATCCTTCGCAGTTTGTTGGTTATTTAGGCGACGCGGCAGCACCGAGCAATGTATTGCTGGTCAATAATGGCCTGCACATCGATATTCAGATTGATGACCAGCACCCAATTGGTAAGGACGATGCTGCGCGCGTAAAAGACGTCGTGTTGGAATCGGCCTTAACCACTATTCAAGACTGTGAAGATTCCGTCGCAGCAGTGGATGCTGACGACAAAGTAGAGGTCTACCGCAACTGGCTGGGTCTGATGAAGGGCGACCTTCAAGAGTCATTCATGAAAGGCGGCAAAGAACTTGTTCGCACCCTCGCCGCTGACCGCGTATTCACTGCCGCTGGCGGTGGCGAAACCGTTTTGCACGGTCGCAGTTTGTTGCTGGTGCGTAACGTAGGTCACTTGATGACCAATGGCGCCATTATCGATGCTGATGGTTTTGAAGTGCCAGAAGGCATTATGGATGCCATGGTCACTGTGTTGGCCGCCATGCATGATCTTAAACAAACAGGTGCTTTGCGCAATTCTCGCGCTGGTAGTGTGTATATCGTTAAGCCGAAAATGCACGGGCCTGAGGAAGTCGCCTTCGCTGCGGAATTGTTCTCGCGGGTTGAAGATGCCTTTGGCCTTGCGCGCAACACCTTAAAAATTGGCATCATGGATGAAGAGCGTCGCACCACAGTTAACTTGAAAGCCTGTATTGCGGCAGTGCCTGAGCGCGTTATTTTTATTAATACGGGCTTCCTTGATCGCACCGGTGATGAGATCCACACCAGCATGGAAGCGGGTCCCTTTGTTCGCAAAGCGGATATGAAACAGCAGGCGTGGATCAAGGCCTATGAAGATTGGAATGTCGATATTGGTTTGGCGTGCGGCTTAAGTGGTCATGCGCAAATTGGTAAAGGCATGTGGGCAATGCCAGACGAAATGGCAGCGATGATGGATGCCAAAATTGGCCACCCGCAAGCTGGCGCAAACTGCGCGTGGGTACCGTCGCCAACAGCAGCGACTTTGCACGTAATGCATTACCACCAAGTAAACGTATTGTCGGTGCAGGAGCAATTGGCCAGCCGTCAGCGCGCTGCACTAGATGATATTTTAACCTTCCCTGTGGTGCAGAATCCAAATTGGAGCGCGGAAGAAATCCAGCAAGAGTTAGATAACAACGCCCAAGGTATGTTGGGCTACGTTGTGCGCTGGATTGATAACGGCGTGGGCTGTTCAAAAGTGCCAGACATTAACGATGTGGGTTTGATGGAAGACCGCGCGACACTGCGCATCTCTAGCCAGCACATCGCCAACTGGTTGCGTCACGGTATCTGTTCAGAGGCGCAGGTGCTAGAAACATTGAAGCGCATGGCGGCGGTGGTTGACCGCCAAAATGCGAGCGATGCTGACTACACGCCAATGGCTGATAATTTTGACGACAGCGTCGCTTTTCAGGCGGCTTTGGAGCTAGTTCTAAAAGGCTGCGAACAGCCAAGCGGTTATACAGAACCGGTTTTACATCGTCGCCGTATTGAATACAAAGCAAAGCAAGCGGGTTAAGTTTTAATAAAATTCGCGTTTTGTAACAGTTCCTGTCAGTGAGGCTTGGCCCGGATTTTCCGGGCCTTTTTTTTGCAAAGTCAGATGTCGGGTGTCTGAAGTTTGATGCGGGTGTAACGATCTTTACGTCCGACATCAGGCGCCCAGCGGCCAGCTTGCTTTGCAGCCTCTGGCAGTAAAGCTTTAAAATGCCCATAATCACGTAAAACTATTAAGCCCAGCGGAGTTATTCTTGTTATGAATCTGTCGCGTATTGACCTAAACCTGCTTGTCTATCTCGACGTATTGTTGCGGGAGAAAAATGTTACCCGCGCTGCGGAGCAGCTGGGTATCACTCAACCGGCTTTGAGTAACGGTTTGCGGCGCTTGCGCGATTTATTCAATGACCCACTATTGGTTAGAACTAGTGAGGGCATGACTCCCACCGAGCGGGCAGTCGAATTACAGCCGCAGGTACGGAATATCTTGTCATCGGTTGAGCAGGCGGTGTTGCCGGTATCCGATTTTGAGGTGACCAAGAGCACCCGTGTGTTTCGGATTATGGCCAGTGACTATGCCGAGTCCACCCTGTTGGCGCCGCTGTTGTTCAAGCTGCGTGACGAAGCGCCCAATATCACGCTGGACGTCCTTACGCCAAGTGATGTGACCTTTCAAGATTTAGAGCAGGGCAAAATTGATATGGCGATCAACCGTTTTGATCGTCTACCCCAGTCCTTTCACCAAGCTACAGTGTGGCGAGACAGCTTTTCGTGCTTGATGAGCAGTGAGAACAAGGCCCTCGACAATTTTGATATGGATGCGTTTCTGGCCGCTCCGCATATTTGGGTCAGCAAAACCGGCATGGGCGTGGGGCGCGGGATGAGCCAGCGCGACAGTCAGCGCTTAGGATGGGTAGATGAAGCCTTGGCCGAATGTGGTCACGAGCGTCAAATACGCGTGTTTACGCGTCACTATCAAGTAGCGGCCTTGCTCGCCAAACATCCAGATTTAATTGCCACGCTACCTACCCAGGTGGCGCGTTTATACGACGAAGATCCAAGATTGGCGATTCGCAAGCCGCCATTTATGATTATTCCAATTGAGCTTAAGCTGGCGTGGAGCCCGCTGCTGCAGCACGATCCTGGTCATATTTGGCTGCGTCGTCGCATTGTTGAAGTTGGTCAAGCTATTACCGATCCCAGCGGCGTTTGAAGATTTTGGCGCTCGGCGCGCGGTGAATTATCTTCGGTCTGGCGCGTCGATATTGGCGATTAGGTCGTTAATGTCGTGCAATACCCAATAAATTGAGGCTCTCGCGTGACCTCGTCGGGCAAAACTGTCATGCTTGTCGGCTTATTTTAACGGGAGGCTCCCATGATTATTGCTAATGATAGCGTAGTGGCGTTTCACTACACCCTGACTGATGACAATGGCACTGAAATTGATTCTTCAAAAGGTCAGGATCCACTAACTTATCTTCACGGCCACGGCGGCATCATCCCAGGTCTTGAGCGTGAATTGGCGGGTAAAACCACCGGCGACGCAATGAAAGTAACGGTACAGCCAGCTGAGGGCTACGGTGAACTCAATCCAGAATTGATTCAACCTGTTCCTCGCGCGGCGTTCCAAGGTGTTGATCAAATCGAAGTCGGCATGCAGTTTCAAGCGCAGGGCCAGGGCGGCCAAATGCAAACAGTGGTTGTTAAAGAAGTTGACGATGAAAATGTCACTGTTGATGCCAACCATCCACTAGCGGGTCAAGTCTTGAATTTTGACGTGAGTATTGAGTCTGTTCGCGCTGCAAGCGAAGAAGAGCTCAGCCATGGCCATGTTCATGGCGCGGGCGGTCACCAGCACTGATTGCTGAATGACTGTAAAAGAGGCCATGCGGCCTCTTTTTTTTTGCTTGTCACTTTTTGCAACGCAACTAACTTCACTAGTCCGTTCAATAGTGGCAAGAAACCTGCTTAATTTGCTTGTAGTACTTAGCTGTCAAAATAGTCTAAGGTAATACAATCACGCTTGGCCGGAGAGAGATTTTGCCTAAGGATACCCTGAGCGAATTTCTTGAAAGAGAGAAATTGCCCGATAGTTATCGGGAGCAGGCCCAAAAGAATTTTATTCCATTCATAGAAACGCTTCGGCCTTTAATGGGAGCTGAGGGGCGTGTTCCCGTACTCGGTATTTATGGTTCGCAGGGTAGCGGAAAATCGACCTTGGCCGAGTTTATACATTGGTATTTGCAAGAGCGAGAAGGTCTAAATATAGCCCTATTATCGCTGGATGACTTTTACCTAAGGGCGGCGCAGCGTAAAGAACTCGCCAGCACAACACACCCCTTGTTGCGAACCCGCGGCGTTCCGGGGACCCACGATGTTCCTTTGGCCTTGAATACCATTGCTAAGCTGCGGTCGCTTAGTGACGATGAAACCATGCGCTTGCCGCGCTTTGATAAAGCCCGGGACGACCGCGCACCCGAAGCGGCGTGGCCAAAAGTAAACGGGCCGATTGATCTCATAGTGTTCGAAGGCTGGTGTGTGGGTGCGAGTCCGCAATCACCTGCTGAATTAACCTCGCCAGTGAATGATCTAGAGCGTTTAGAAGATGGCGATGGTGGCTGGCGAAGCTATGTGAATAGCTGCTTGGCTGGCGAGTATCAAGTATTGTTCGGTGAAATTGATTATTTGCTTATGTTGCGCGCCCCGAGCTTTGCGTGTGTCGCTGGTTGGCGGAGTGAGCAAGAGCGAAAATTAGCCCAGCGCCAGACGGATGCTGCGGCCGCCAAAGGTGTAATGAGTCAGCAAGAAATTCTAAGATTTATACAGCACTATGAACGATTAACGACGCACTGCCTGAAGACACTTGCCGCGAAGGCTAATTGCGTGATGGCGCTAGGTGAGCAGCGCGAAATACTGAATGTGACGTATAGGGAGAATAGATGACCGAGTTATCGACGAAGGATGTGATCTTCACCGATCTCGATGGCACCTTGTTAGATCATGATAGCTATTCGTTTGCCGCTGCCGCGCCTGCATTGGCCCAGATCGCTGCGCAATCGATAGCCTGGATATTAAACACCAGCAAAACCAGCGCGGAATTGCATCCGCTTTCCCAGCGGCTGGCTAACCCCTATCCCTATATTGTTGAGAACGGCGCGGCGGTGGTGGTGCCCAAGAGCTGTGACTTACTGGCCGATGTTGAGATGGAATTAATCGACGGAGCGAGGCATAAGCGTTTTGCGCCGCACCGAAGTGACGTCCTGGTTTTGCTTCACCGCTGGCGCGAGGATAAGGGCTATAAATTTTCTGGATTCAGCGATTTTGATGTCGCTGCCCTGCAGGAGATTACCGGCTTGGACCACACTGACGCCGAGTTAGCACTGCGGCGCGATTATTCTGAACCGATATGCTGGGAGGACAGCGACGAGCGATGGCTGCAGTTTTGTGAGGATTTAAAAAGCGCAGGTCTGCAAGCGCTAAAAGGCGGCCGCTTTCACCATATTATGGGGCCAACAAACAAGGGCGTGGCGATGTCGTGGCTGGTTTCTTGCTTATATCCCACAGGCGCCAGACCACGGGTGATTGCCTTGGGTGACAGTGGCAACGATGTGGCGATGTTGGCGGCGGCTGATATCGGCGTTGTTATAAGGTCAGAGCATCATCCTGCGCCTGACGTAAAAAATCCGCAGGGCAAGATTATTTGCACTGAGCAATACGGTCCTGCTGGCTGGAACGAGGCACTATTAAACTTATTGACGTGATCCCCTTTGCAGGTACATTTTGGCAAAGGTGTTAAAACCAAATTAAAAAATAAAATGAGATTTTTATGGGCGATTTTTACCAAAACGGCATTATCACTACCTTACACAATTTGGTCGACCGACCTGTGGCGGAGTTAGAGGCAGAGCTACTAACATTTTCTAAACGGCGGCCAATGGCCTTAATTCTACCATCGCTGTTTTCTGAGCTCGAAGGCACAGCCTTGACGGCGATTATCGATGAAATTGCAAAAGTAGATTATATCGATGAAATCATTATTGGCCTCGATCAGGCAAACGAAGAACAGTATCGCCATGCATTAAAATTTTTCAGCAGACTGCCCCAGCGTCATCGCGTGCTATGGAATGACGGCCCGCGTTTGCAGGCGATAGATCAGCGCCTCAAATCCCGTGGTTTGTCGCCCGCAGAGCCAGGTAAAGGTCGCAATGTGTGGTTTTGTATCGGTTATATTCAGGCGTCTGGGCGGGCGGAGGCAATCGCGCTGCACGACTGCGATATTCTCACCTATGATCGTCGCCTGCTAGCGCAACTATTTTATCCCGTGGCCAATCCCGGTTTTAATTATGAGTTTTGCAAAGGCTATTATGCGCGGGTGGCCGACGGGAAAATAAACGGCAGAGTGAGTCGTTTATTAGTTACGCCCTTAATCCGTTCTTTGAAAAAAATATTTGGCTCTCTGGATTATTTAGATTATCTCGACAGCTATCGCTACCCCTTGTCGGGTGAATTCTCTATGCGCAAAGACGTCTTAAACGATTTGCGCATTCCCAGCGATTGGGGATTAGAGATCGGCGTGTTGTCAGAAATGTATCGCAATTATTCCACCAACCGCTTGTGTCAGGTCAATATCGCGGACGTGTACGACCATAAACATCAAGATCTGTCGGAGCAGGATGACAGCGGCGGATTGTCAAAAATGTCTATCGATATCGCCAAAGCGGTGTTCCGCAAACTGGCTACCAATGGCGTGGTGTTCAATAGTGAAACCTTCCGCTCGATCAAGGCAACTTACTACCGCGTGGCTTTAGATTTTGTCGATAGTTATCGCAACGATGCGGTCATGAACGGCTTGGACCTTGACCTCCACGGAGAAGAGCAGGCGGTAGAACTGTTTGCTCAAAATATTGTAAAAGCCGGCAATATGTTTTTAGAAAACCCCATGGAAACGCCGTTTATCCCAAGTTGGAATCGGGTGTGCAGCGCAGAGCCGACCTTGCTAGAGGACATGATGGCAGCGGTGGTCGCCGACAATGAGGAATTCGCCTGAATGACAGATTTAACGCCACAGCAGCATTTGCGTGAACGGCTCAGCGCCCATTTAGAGGTCTTATATCCACACCTTGAAAAGGCAGCTTTGCTGGAAGACATAATTGCGTTGATGGCGCTTGATCATCGTTGTTTTATGCCGGAGGCGCATAAAAACCTGTGGGACGAAAGTGACACGCTGGTCATTACCTATGGCGATTCTATTCTGCGCGAGGGCGAATGGCCGCTGCATACCCTGCATGATTTTTTGCGCCGAGAATTGCGCGGCTTAATTAGCGGCGTGCATATTTTACCCTTCTACCCCTATAGCTCAGACGACGGCTTTTCCGTTATTAACTATGTTGAAGTAAATCCGTCGCTGGGTGACTGGAAGGACATAAATGCTATTGCGCGAGACTTTGACCTAATGGCTGACTTAGTCATTAATCACTGTTCTAGTCGCAGCCTGTGGTTTGAAAATTTTAAACAGCGTCGCGATCCGGGCATGGACTATTTTGTCGAAGTCGATCCCAAAACGGATTTAAGTGAGGTTGTCAGGCCACGCACCAGTCCGCTACTAAATGAGGTGCAAACCTTGGATGGCAAGCGCCACGTCTGGTGTACCTTTAGCCATGACCAAGTTGATCTTAATTTTCAAAACCCCACGGTGTTATTAGAGTTTGTAAAAATTATTCGCTACTACCTCGATATGGGAGTGAAAATTTTTCGCCTCGATGCCGTTGCCTTTTTGTGGAAGATTCCCGGCACTAGCAGTTTAAATTTGGAACAAACCCACGAGGCCGTGCGCCTTGTTCGAAGCCTTATTGAGCACGCGGTCCCCGAGGCCATTATCATTACCGAGACAAATATTCCGCTGCGGGAAAATTTAGCCTACTTCGGCAACGCCAATGAAGCGCATTTGGTTTACAACTTCTCTCTGCCGCCCCTGCTAATTAACACCATGGTCAGCGGTAGCTGTAAGGCTTTGAAAACGTGGATGATGGGCATGCCCGCGGCGCAGGATGGCACGACCTATTTTAATTTCATTGCCTCTCACGATGGCATTGGTTTGCGTCCGGCGGAGGGTTTATTAGAAGACGCCGAAATAAATCAATTAGTCGCCCTAATGCAAAAGAGCGGCGGTCGCGTGTCATGGCGCGCGCTGGCCAATGGCGAAAATCGCCCCTATGAAATAAACATCAGTTTGTTTGACGCTATGCGCCGGCACCTATATTCCAGTAATGAAAATGACGGCGAAGATGGCTTCCAAGAGCAGCGCTTTATCTGCGCTCATGCGTTGATGCTCGCGGTGCAAGGTGTGCCCGCGTTTTATATACACAGTCTATTGGCAACGGAGAACGACGAGAACCGCGTATTGCACACCAGCCATAATCGCTCAATCAATCGTCACCAATGGGAGGCGGATGACCTGGAATCACAGCTCGGCACCGACAGCCATCACGCTAGAATTTTTAATATCCTTAAGGCGCTGATCACCCTGCGCTCAACGCAGGCTGCATTCCATCCCAACGCTGCGCAATACCCGTTGCACCTGGGTGACAAGGTGTTTGGTATTCGTCGCGAGAGTCACAGCACGGGTGCCGCTATTGTTGCGGTTTACAATATAAGCGCTGAGCCGCAGGAAATTTTGTTGTCAGATCTAAATCTTGATGAGTCAGTATCCTGGCAGGATATCTTGATTGATGGCGCTGATATTCGCAGTCAGTACAGCATACTGCTCGCACCTTATGACTATCGTTGGTTGCGTCGCGGTGAGGTGGTGGGGGCGTCAAGTTGATATTGGTATGCACGTTCTAACTGCGGTACTAAATATAATATTTTCAATTATTCTTAAAAAAATATAATGATCATCGCTGGTGCGTGAGCTGAACATAATTGATATGACGGTGATACAGTGCTAAGTACTGCGTGTGATATCGCGATAAAAATTTTCATGCGAACTAGGCGCTATTAATTCCAGGGTCAACGTAGCGTCATTAACGCTGTACCCGAACCGCGTGGCAAACAAAGTCTAACAAGCAAAAAGCAGCGCGCCTGCGTTGGGAGTGGTGTGGTAAAAGCTTGGTAGCGTTTATGCGCGATTATGCACAGAAATATCTAAGGTGATAACTCATGAAACTGGAAGTCATTCGTAAGGGCGAGCGCAGCCAAGTCTGCCAGGCCCCTTTGTTGTTTGTGCACGGTGCCTGGCATGGCGCCTGGTGTTGGGATGAGTATTTTCTCGATTACTTCGCCAGGCTGGGTTATGAGTGTATTGCGCCGAGTCTGAGGGGGCATGGTGGTAGTCCCGGCGTGGCAAAAATGAATCTCTATCGCATTGCCGACTATGTGGAGGATGTGGCGAGTATAGCCGCGTCGTTAGATACACCGCCCATCGTCATCGGCCATTCCATGGGGGGATTGGTAACCCAGCACTATTTAGCGCAGCACCCGGCAACGGCGGGCGTACTGCTCGGTTCGGTGCCGCCGGGTGGAATTAAAGGCGTGGTGATGAGTATGCTCAAGCATCATCCGCTGCGTTTTATGATCGCAAACCTGAGTTGGAATCTGCATTTATTGGTCAACACGCCGGCCAAGGCGAGAGCGCTGTTCTATTCCTCCGCGGTTTCGGAGGCGGATGTAGAGCGCTTTGCGCACCGGCTGACGAATGAGTCTTATCTTGCGTTTATCGATATGTTGTTGCTTGACTTGCCTAAGCGAGCTGCGGTGAAAGTGCCGCTCAAGGTGATAGGTGGTGAGCTGGACACCATCTTTCCGCCCGCTGATGTACAAGCTACTGCGGAGTTCTACAACAGTGTGGCGAAGATTTATTCTGACACCGCCCACAATCTGATGCTGGAGCCACATTGGAAAGAGATAGCTGACGATATTCATGGATGGATTCAGGCGGCCGTTGTGGGTTGGTGAATGTTTACCAGATACGGTTAAGTAGTCGCGACCTGCTTGAGTGTCGCATACAGGCGATCCATCGGACTCAGTAAACGAGCTGTATCACCGACCCTTCAAACTGCGATGTCATGTTGCGGGCCAGCAGCTATTTTGAGGGCTGCCACTCGCTTGCGCATAAGCTGCCCGTAAATAAGCCTGCACTCGGTCATGCTACAATTCTCACATGGATTTTATCGATAATATTGAAGCGGCGCTCGGCGCTCTGGCGGGTTTATTGTGGGGGATGCCACTGGTATTTCTGCTGGTCGGGGGCGGGACTTTTTTTCTTTTGTATTCACGGTTTTTGCCGTACCGGCATTTGGCGCAGAGCGTCCGTCTATTGTTTCGGCGCGCAGACCCGAATGATCCGGGGCAGCTGTCGCACTTTCAGGCGCTGAGCACGGCGCTGTCGGGCACGCTGGGTATGGGCAATGTGTCGGGTGTGGCCTTGGCAATTACCATTGGCGGCCCCGGCGCAGTATTTTGGATGTGGCTTAGTGCCTTGCTCGGCATTGCGACGAAGTTTTACACGTGCACTTTGGCCGTAATGTATCGAGGTAGGGATAGCGAAGGCGAGTGGCAGGGTGGCCCAATGTATGTGATTCGCGAAGGACTGGGCAAACGCTGGCGACCGCTGGCTTACTTTTTTGGTCTTGCTGGTTTGTTAGGCACCATACCGGTCTTTCAGGTTAATCAGTTAGTGCAGGTGTTGCGCGACACGATTGCTATTCCCGCTGGGCTGACCAGTAACGTTAGCCACTTCAATTTTGATCTTACGCTGGGAGTGATATTGGCCGCGCTCATGTTCATTGTGGCTTCGGGTCGGTTACAGCGCTTGGGCAGTGTAACTAGCTGGATGGTACCCACCATGGTAGCGGGTTATTTAGTGTTGACGGCGGTCGTGTTGCTCAGTCATTACGCCGAGATTCCTCATGCGCTGGCGCAGATTGTGATGGATGCGTTTAGCGGTAGTGCGGTGGCCGGTGGCGCGGTTGGTTCGGTGATTGTCACCGGCATTCAGCGTGCGGCTTTCTCCAATGAAGCGGGTATAGGCACCGAGGCTATGGCCCATGGCGCGGCTCGCACCAAGGAGCCTGTGCGCGAAGGCTTAGTCGCTATGCTCGGCCCCGTCATTGACACATTGCTGGTCTGCACATGCACGGCTCTGGTGATTTTAATCAGCGGTGTCTGGCAGAGTGGCGATCATGACGGCGCCAGTTTAACGGCGACGGCGTTTGGCGAGCTGTTTCCGGTTGGCGGGGCCACTATTCTGGCGGTGTTAGTCAGCTTTCTCAGTCTGAGCACAGTATTTACGTTCTGGTATTACGGTAGTAAATGTTTGGGATTTTTAATCGGGGCGCGTTACCAGCACCATTACATTTGGTTCTACCTACTGCTTATTATTGCAGGCTCTGTTGCCTCACTGAATTTAGTGGTTAATCTGGTAGACTCAATGTATGCCTTGATGGCTATACCCACGATGACCTCGGCGCTATTATTAGCGCCAAAAGTTAATGCCGCCGCTAGAGCCTATTTTGCGAGTTCTAAGCAACAGTAACGACCGTGACGGCACGAAATTTATGGGTCAACCCTTGTGTTGTGATCACTTATAAATTGAAGAATATTGCGTCGATAAGCTTCGTGGGTATTGCTTATCCTGACGATAAAAATTTTAATCTTTAGGCTATTGAATCACTCATTTATACCCCAAACTCTTACTCAGCAACAAAAACCATAAAAGCTCAATCCATTCCGCGAGGTGATCTACCATGTTCTATGACATTACAGTTGTACAAGCGAGCAAGATGCTGGGTAATTTGAAGGTAATGCTGGAGAAAGCCGAGGAGTTTGCAGAAACCAAAAAGGTCGCCCCAGAGGTATTGTTGAGCTCGCGCTTGGCGCCGGACCAGTTTCCTTTGATTCGCCAAGTCCAAATTTGCTGCGACACCGCCAAGCTAGGTGCAGCGCGTTTAGCCGGTAAGGCAGACAGTGCACCAAAGCATGAAGATACCGAGACAACCGTCGATGAGCTCTATGCTCGTATTGCCGCGGTGCAGGAATACTTGGCCACCTATACCCCGGCAGATTTTGCGGAGACCGCGTCCAAAGAAATTAGTCTGCCGTGGTTAGATGGCAAGAAAATGTTAGGCAGTACCTTTGCGACCAGTTTTGTTATTCCGAACTTGTACTTCCACGTGACAACGGCCTATGCAATTTTGCGTAACAACGGTGTCGATCTGGGCAAGTTGGATTATTTGGGTAGCATTTCCTTTATTGAGTAAGCTCAAGCCACGGGTCGTCTAACAGCTTGTGTTCGGTGGCCCGATCATTTTATAACGTTCACCATCGACGTTCTGATCGACGACACCATCGCCCGCACGCATTCCATTCTTGAGTAGTTGGGTCTGACCAGCAAGCAAATCTCCCTGCTCGGGGCGGGCGCCTTAAAGTGTGTGTAGCGCAGACCGTGTTCCCCTTCTTTGATTGCCAATTCCGGTATCAGGGTGATGCCCATGCCGCTGGCGATCATATAGCGCAAGGTCTCTAAGCTCGTTGCCTGAAATCGCGAATCCTCTTTGGCGCCGGCGCTAAAGCAATAGCCCAAGGCTTCGTCGCGCAAGCAGTGCCCATCTTCTAATGTGAGTACCCACTGTCCGTTTAAGTCTTTTAGAGTAAGGGCCTTATTTTGCGCCAAGGGATGATTGACGGGAGTCGCTAATACCAATGGTTCTTTAAATAAGGAGTAGCGTTCCACGTTCTCCATAGTGTCGAGCCAGCTTAGAATCAGCACGTCCAGCTTGCCTTCATCTAATTGTTTTAGCAGCACGTCGGTTTGATTCTCGTGCAGAAAGAAGTTGATATTGGGCAGGGCAGCGCTCAGCGCCGACATAATATGCGGCAGCAAGTAGGGCGCTACCGTGGGAATTAAGCCCACATGCAAGTCGCCACTTAGTGGGTCCGACAAGGATTTGGCCGTTTCTTCAAAATCCTCGGCGGTACGCAATACCTGCCGCGCGCGTACCAGCAGCGCTTCCCCCGCCGGGGTCAGCATGACCTTCTTGCGATGGCGCTCAAAAAGGCTCAGTCCAAGCTGATCTTCCAGCTTCATAATCTGTCCGCTCAGTGTGGGCTGGCTGACAAAGCAGGCCTCTGCTGCACGGCCAAAGTGGCCGTGCTTGGCAACGGCGTCGAGGTATTGCAGGTCGCGAATCTTAATCATGGCGCTCAATAGGTATTGGTAAAACCTATCAATATCATAATAACGATCGATTAGATATGGGTTTCACCCTTCCGTAGTATTGCTCCTGAACTTAAGGCAAACCGAATTTAGCTTTAACAATACCTCAGGAGTAACGCTATGTTTCCAACCATTATCAACACCAAAGTACAGCCCTTCAAAGCGACGGCTTACCACAATGGCGACTTTATTGACGTCAGCGATGCCGACCTGCTGGGCAAGTGGTCAGTAGTTGTTTTTTACCCCGCAGACTTCACCTTTGTATGCCCCACCGAGTTGGGCGACATGGCAGACCACTACGCACAGCTGCAAGAAATGGGCGTGGAAGTGTACTCAGTATCAACCGATACCCACTTCACTCATAAAGCGTGGCACGACACCTCCGACACCATTGGCAAAATTCAGTACCCAATGATCGGCGATCCAACGGGCCGCATTTCACGCAACTTTGGCGTCATGATCGAAGAAGACGGTTTGGCATTGCGCGGCACTTTCGTGATTAACCCGGAAGGTGAAATCAAAGTGGCAGAACTGCATGACCTGGGTATCGGCCGTTCAGCCAAAGAGCTAGTGCGTAAAGTACAAGCAGCTCAATACGTTGCAGAACACGATGGCGAAGTCTGCCCGGCAGCATGGCAGCCAGGTGAGGCGACACTGTCTCCATCACTAGACCTGGTCGGTAAAATTTAACACCCCTGTTGGCCTCGGCGACGGGGCCTTTTTTAAGCCGAATTTTTAAAATTAATTTTATAGAGGCATTTGTACGAGCCGGAATTTTTCTTTCTGACGAGGAAAAAACGCACGCAATGAAGGAGTTTATAGATATAAATGACTGATTGAGTACGATTTTAACGATGTTCAGAGAGTAAAAGAACAATCGTACAAAGGTCTCTAAAGTTTACGGGACGAGGTAGTCACCATGCTAGACGCGAAATTGAAAACCCAGTTGGAGGCCTACCTCCAAAATCTTAAAACGCCGGTAGAGCTGGTCGCGTATCTCGATGGCCAGGACAAATCCCGCGAGCTAGAAAGCCTAATGAACGAGATATCAGCGCTGTCTGCGCTGGTATCCGTTGTTCAGGGCGAAGATGCAGCAGCGCGCCGTCCGGCGATGGGTGTGCGCTCAGTAGCTAAGGGCACAGAAATGCGATTTGCCGGTGTACCGCTTGGCCACGAATTTACCTCATTGGTATTGGCCGTATTACATAGCGGCGGCCACCCAATGAAAGTCGATAAAGACTTGATAGAACAAGTGCGCAATCTTGACGGCGAATACCGTTTTGAAACCTATATTTCCTTGAGCTGCCAGACCTGCCCGGAAGTGGTTCAGGCGCTGAATATGATGGCGGCGATCAACCCGCAAATCAGCAATGAAATGATTGACGGCTCACTCTTCCAGCAAGAAGTTGACGACCGCAAAGTGATGGCGGTGCCCACGGTATTCATGAACGGTCAGCAGTTCTCCCAAGGCCGAATTGGCTTGGCCGATATTTTAAAGAAAATCGACAAAAATGCCGGCGCACGCAGCCTTAAAAAGCTGGATGACAAAGACGTGTTCGACATGCTGATTGTCGGCGGTGGGCCAGCCGGTGCAGCGGCAGCCATCTACGCAGCCCGCAAAGGCATTCGCACTGGCGTGCTCGCCGACAAGTTTGGCGGTCAATTATTAGATACCGTCAGCATCGAAAACTTTATTTCGGTAACAGAAACCGAAGGCCCTAAATTAGTCGCCAATTTAGAAGCCCACGTGGGTGCTTATGACGTTGATATTATGCGCGGCCACAAAGCTTCTGGGCTGACCGTGGCAGACGACGGCAGCGTAGAAATAAGCGTTGAAGGCGGCGCGGTATTGCGGAGCCGTTCGGTACTGCTAGCCACCGGCGCACGCTGGAGAGAAATGAACGTACCCGGCGAGCAGGAATACCGCGGTAAAGGCGTGGCTTACTGCCCACATTGCGACGGCCCCTTATTCAAAGGCAAATCCGTTGCGGTCATCGGCGGTGGTAACTCCGGTATAGAAGCCGCAATCGACCTTGCCGGCATAACCGCACACGTCACGGTACTGGAATTCGACAGTAAGTTACGTGCAGACGACGTGCTGCAACGTAAAGCGCGGTCGATGAAAAATATCGATATTATTACCAGCGCTCAAACCACCGAAGTGCTCGGCGATGGCCAACGTGTTACTGGCTTGCAGTACACAGATCGCAACACCGGCGACGTGAAAAGCGTCACCCTGGCAGGCATCTTTGTGCAGATCGGCTTGGTGCCCAACACCGAGTTTTTGAAAGGCACTGTGGCATTAACACCGCGCGGCGAAATTGAAATTAACGCGCGCGGCGAAACATCAATCCCCGGCGTGTTTGCGGCGGGCGATGTAACCACCGCACCGTTCAAACAAATTGTTGTCGCGGTAGGTAGCGGAGCCACCGCAGCGCTGGGTGCCTTTGATTATCTTATCCGGCAAGTGGTTGATGAGCCGGAGGCGTCAGTAAGCGCTGAGGAGGAGCAGGCTGCTTAAATCGTCGAAATTTGATACACCTCTTTGCCCCTCGTTTGAGGGGCTTTTTTTGTCTGGATATTGATCAATGGAAAGTCCATTTCCTCTTGCCTTTTCACTGAGAGGAGGTAGCTCATTGGCATTAGCTCTCTGCCATTAATACGACTACCTGCTAACCAAGTCGCATATCAAGCTAAGCGAGTTTCGGACATAACAGGGCAGCTATATCGAAAACACCTGTATAATTTGACATAAGAGTGGTCTGGGCATACATTCGACATTGAAATAATCTAATGTCGAAAACTGGCGTGGAATATGACATAGCGATGGATATTCACGATTACAAAGCTGGAAGGTATAAGCAGCAATATCAGTACAAAAGTTTTGCTCCTGAGCCGATTAACCACGCATGGGTCTTTTCCGATGGCGATATTCAGCAGCTTTTGAGTGAGGCTGACCGGATGTTGGGGGAGCTAAATGCCTTTTCGCAACTCATTCCTGATGTGGACTACTTTATCCGTATGCACATTACCAAGGAAGCTACCCAGTCCAGTCGAATTGAAGGCACTCGCACCACAATAGAGGACGCCCTGCTAGATAGGCTCGATATTGACCCGGAAAACCGGGATGACTGGGAAGAGGTCCAGAATTATATTTCGGCTATTAATCAAGCTATAAAAGAGCTGGAAACCCTGCCGCTATCGAACCGCTTATTAAAATTTACCCACAAAATACTAATGACTGGGGTAAGGGGAGAGGGTAAGCAGCCCGGAGAATTTCGAAACAGTCAAAACTGGATTGGCGTTAGTTTAAAAAACGCGATTTTTGTGCCGCCACATCAAAGTGAGGTGGTCGAACTGATGAGTGACCTTGAGAAGTTTTTCAACAACGAAGAGCTTAAAACCCCTCATTTGATAAAAATTGCAGTAGCGCACTATCAATTTGAGACCATACATCCCTTTTTAGACGGTAATGGCCGTTTGGGTCGGTTGATGATTACTCTCTACCTGGCAAGCTCTGGGTTGCTAAATAAACCTGCCCTGTATTTGTCTGATTATTTCGAGCGCAATAAAACGCAGTATGTCGATTCTCTGATGGCTGTTCGCGAATCCAGCCACTTAAAGCAATGGCTAATATTCTTTTTGCATGGTGTTGTTGAAACCGCAGAAAACTCTATTCAAGTGTTTAAAGACATCCTGGCGTTAAAGCTTCGCGTGCAACAAGAGGTTTTGCCACGGTTTAGTACGCGCAGGCAAGAGAATGCGCAGTTGTTGATGCGCCACCTCTATCAAGATCCTGTGGTTTCCATTAAAGAAGTAGCCGAGTTGTTGAGCATTAAGGTTAATACAGCAGCCGCTTTAGTGAGTGATTTTGAAAAGTATGGTGTACTAAACGAGTTGACTGGGGGGCGGCGCAATCGACTTTTTCACTTTGTAGATTATACGAGCATCTTCAAAAGCAAGAGTTGATCGGCTAATGCAACGGTTGCGATAAATATTTAGTGGGTATCCGGAATCATGCCGACGCTAAGGAAGTTGACTTGAATATAGGGATCTCATGTTATGTTTGGCTTGCGTAAAATTCGGGGGGCGTCTTTGAGATATGATTTCATTCGGAATTTATGAAAGGTTTACGTCATGTATTGAATTATTATAGAAAAAATAAAAGTGTGATTTTAAGGACTTTATCTGATATTTAAATATACTAAATTCTTACGTTATGAAAAAACAACTCGACGTTACCGCCGCTATTATAGTCAAAGATAGTAAAGTATTTGCTGCTCGCCGTAAGCTTGGTAAGCATCTAGCCGGCTATTGGGAGTTTCCTGGTGGCAAATTAG
This sequence comes from uncultured Zhongshania sp., assembly GCF_963975605.1. NCBI lineage: Bacteria > Pseudomonadati > Pseudomonadota > Gammaproteobacteria > Cellvibrionales > Spongiibacteraceae > Zhongshania > uncultured Zhongshania sp. The sequence continues at coordinate 22,161 of NZ_CAXBHN010000014.1, forward strand.
AAGAAGGCGAAACTCCTGAGCTCTGCCTGGCCCGCGAGCTAAGGGAAGAACTTAATATCACTACCCGCGTTGGAATTTTTGTCGGTGAAAATATTTATGACTATGGTACTAAGGTCGTTCATTTAATGGCTTATCAGGTTGAGTACTTGGCAGGTGATTTTACATTGATTGATCATGATGAAATGCGATGGCTATCTTTTGATGAGTTGAATAGCGTTCAGTGGGCGCCAGCTGATATTCCCTTGGTAGAACAGTATCAATTAATGACTAAAATGTTATCAGAGATAGATTAAGCGAATGAATCGAGCTTATTACAAAAATACTATTGCTAGGTTCTGCGCTGATGACCCCAATCATATTATGGGGAAGATGGTAGTTGAGCATCACTTTGCCTTATTAGCCACGCAACGCGATGCTTGGGTGGAACAGATCTTATTGTTGCAATCGATTCTGAAAGATTTCACCGGTCATGTTTATTTTGAATATTCAATCCCGCGGATGGGTAAGCGCATCGATGTTTTATTAATTATCGATGGTGTGATCTTTGTGGTTGAGTTTAAGGTGGGAGCATCTTCATTTTTAGGGGCAGATCTTGATCAAGTGACGGATTATGCGCTCGATTTGCGAAATTTTCATGAAGGCAGCCATGACGCCTATATTGTACCTATATTAGTTTCTACTGAATTTGAAGGTAGAGTTGGCGATGATATGGCGCAACCGAAAGACAAATTATTTTTCCCCATTTGTTGTAATGGCGCTGAATTGGAGCGGGTTATTCTCTGTGCTTTAGCATTAATTCCAGCTAACTTTCTTGATATGGCTAGTTGGGAGAGTAGTGGTTATAAACCAACCCCTACGATTATTGAGGCAACGCTAGCGCTATACAATGGGCATTCGGTGGTCGATATATCTCGTAATGATGCGGGTGCTATCAACTTAAGAGGTACATCTGCATCAGTTGCAAACATTATTAAATCAGCAAGGGAGAATAATGAGAAAGCAATTGTTTTTGTCACGGGGGTACCTGGCGCAGGTAAAACCTTGGTCGGTTTGAATATTGCTACTACGCATATCGACAAAGATGATGAGCTTTATAGTGTGTTTTTATCAGGTAATGGCCCTCTGGTTTCAATCCTTCAAGAAGCGTTGGCTCGTGATAAGGTTGCACGCGCTAAAGAAAAGGGCGAAAGAGTAAAGGTTGGTGCCGCACGAAGTGAGGTCAAAGCTTTTATCCAAAACGTTCATCATTTTCGTGATGATGGTTTGGCAAACCTTGAAACGGCACCGGTAGAGCATGTTGCGCTTTTCGATGAAGCACAACGTGCTTGGGATAAGGTTCAGACTGTGGACTTCATGAGGATGAAAAAGGGGCGGTCAAATTTCAATCAATCTGAACCTGAGTTTTTAATCTCATGCATGGATAGACATAAAGACTGGGCTGTTGTGGTTTGTTTGGTGGGTGGTGGCCAAGAGATTAATAAAGGTGAAGCTGGAATACATGGTTGGTCACAAGCCGTTAAGGAATCGTTTCCTGAGTGGAATATTTATGCTTCAGATCAATTATTTGATAGTGAATATGGTGGGCAAGCGACTATTAGTGATTTAAATGCTATCAAAGGCACAACCTTTATTCCTCAGTTACATTTAAAAGCGTCGATGCGTTCATTTCGCAGTGAAAAGGTATCGCTTTTCGTAAAGCAGTTATTAGACCTAGAAATGTCGCAGGCCCAAGACACTTTTAAAGAACTGTCTGAGAAGTATCCTATAGTCTTGACTCGTGATTTAGATCGCGGTCGGGAATGGTTGCGTTCTAAAGCAAGGGGGTCTGAACGCTATGGCATCGTTGTTTCTTCTCAAGCTGAAAGACTGCGACCACTAGGCGTACATGTTAAAGCGCCTGTTAATCCAGTTAATTGGTTTTTAGATGGTAAAGACCATGTACGTTCGTCTTATTATTTGGAAGATGTGGCAACAGAGTTTCATGTTCAGGGTTTAGAGCTGGATTGGGCCTGCTTGGTTTGGGATGCCGATTTTAGGTACACACCTAATGGATGGAAGAATTGGTCGTTTAGGGGTAATAAATGGCAGCGGGTTAAAAAAGAAGAGCGCCAGATGTACCAAAAGAACGCTTACCGCGTTTTATTAACTAGAGCTAGGCAAGGAATGATTGTGGTTGTACCTGAGGGTAATGATACGGATATAACCCGGGCTAGGCGCTATTATGATGACACTTATGAGTATTTGGTAAAGGTTGGGCTTGAGGTAGTCTGAGTATAAAAGTCGTTAAAGACCGATGATCTAGGATTAATGGGGTCAGATTCGAACGGCACTAACTTAAGCATTGGGCTTGTTATATGCCAGGTCGTCAAGTGAGTTGTTGATCCTGAGCTCCCTAATACAGAATTACGTTTCCTTGTAGTAATATCGCTTAATAAGACCGCATCTGCACTTTCCTTGGCTAAAATAAAATTCGATTCACTGTCGAGATAAAGAGAAAATTATGGCGCTAGCAATCATTATGATCTTGTATGCCAGTGCTGGCATTTTGGCGGCAGTCGGCTCGATGTATCTTTCTCACCGTTTTGTGCCTGTTCGATTCGAGGCGACGTTGTATGGCGTATTTCTGATTGTTATCGCTGTATTCTATCTCGCGTTTACATCCTATTTCGGCGATGAGTTGGCGTGGCGCCTTGAAACGACTGCGGTTGTCGTCTTTGCTGTTTTGGGTTGCCTCGGTATAAGGCTGCCGATATTGCTTATCGCTGGCTACGCATTGCATGGGGCGTGGGACCTTCTTCATGAGATTCACCAGCACAGCGGAGTGAATGTGTTCGCCGGTAGGCAAGCTACGCAGGTACCGCTCGCCTATGGCGCTTTTTGTGCGACGTTTGATTTGGCTGTGGCGGTGTATTTGGCGTATCGGCGCAAGGAGTGGCTTGTGGCCTGGTCGTCATTGCGAGCAAAGAAAGTCCTTGGCTAGTTAGCGCGGGGTCTGTTCTGATATTCCTGCGCCAACTCCCACCTTCATTCAAGTTATTGAGCAATAAGTACTTTCTTATTTCCGCAGCTAATTCCGACTGTTTTTTCCTTCGACGTCTATACTTTCTAAATACTATGTAAGTTGACACTGCACATTTTGCCTATAAAGTGTCGTAGTGGTTTTTGTTTCGTAAGGCAGTTCGCGAGCGCGAGCAGAGGTTCTAGCAGTGAATGTAAAAATAATAACGGTATTGATCGCTCTGATGTTGGCCGCCTGCGGCGGCAGTGGTTCTGGTCGTGGCAGTTCGGGTACGCCAGACCCTGATCCTGGTCCTGGTGACTCGGTAGACGACACAGCGCAGCTGCGGGTGTTGTCTAATCGGCCAGATATGGTGTCGGCGGGCGATGTGCTAGTTGAAGTGGTGTTAGAAAATGCCGCTGCGGTAGAAGAGCTCGTGTTGACCCGCAACGGCAGTGATGTGACTAGTGTGTTGCAGGCGACGGCAGATAACCCCCTGCGGTTAGTGGGCGTGGTTGACGGTTTGGCGGTGGGTGACAACACCCTCAGTACCAATATCGGCAATGACCTTACCGTGGTGAACCATCCTTCTGGTGGCCCAGTGTTTACAGGCCCGCATATTCAGCCTTGGGAGTGCCAGGATACGGCGGCTGATGAAGATTGTAATCAGCCGGTGGAATACAAGTGGCTTTATAAATCGAGCAATCCCCTAAATGGCGGTTTGCTGCCCTATGACCCGGAAACCCCGCCAGACGATGTGGCGATGACCACGACCGATACCGGCGAAACGCTGCCGTTTATTGTGCGGCAGGAGATTGGTTATCAGGCGCGGGATCAGTACACGATTTTTACACTGCAGAAGGTGGGCGAAGATTGGACACCGGTTCAGCCGCAGTCGCAGTGGAATGGACGATTGTTAGTCACCCACGGCGGTAATTGCCGAGGCGACCACGATACCGAGTCGCCGAGTACCGACGACTATGCCGGTACGATTCCGGGCAACCCGCTTATCGATCAGTCTTATATTACGGCCCTGGGTTCGGGGTGGTCGGTGCTGTCAACTGCGCAGCTTAATCTGGGTCACAACTGCAATCTTAGCTATCAGGCCGAATCGCTGATGATGGCGAAGGAGCGCTTTATCGAGCAGTACGGTGAGTTGCGATATACCGTGGGCACCGGCTGTTCAGGCGGGGCGATCACCCAGAATATGATCGCCAATGCTTATCCCGGTTTGTACCAAGGCTTGCTGACGACCTGTACCTATCCCGATGTGATGAGTACCGCTACCCAGTTTGCGGATTATCATATTTTGTTGCGTTACTTTAAAACCAATATGAATGATCCGGCCCTGCTGGCGCGTGACGGCACGCCGTTCACCGTGCTGCAGCAGAACGAAATTTATGGCCATCTAAATGGCATCGTCAATGCCTCACTTGCGGACTCAGCCTTGTTTGCTGAGGCGGTCGACCCTGCGTCTAGTTGTGGCGGCATCAGCGATGAAGAGCGCTTCGATCAAGATACTAATCCAGGCGGCGCGCGCTGTGATGTGCTGACCTTTATGCAAAATATGATCGGTCAGCGCGAACAATTCCCCGCTGAGGATCAGCTGCGCGATCATTGGTCGCAAATTGAAAAAGACTTAGGTTACGCATTTTCTGGTTTTCCGTTGGGCAATGAAGGCGTGCAATACGGCCTCATTCCCTTGCAGCAAGGCATCATCACCCCAAGTCAGTTTTTAATGCTCAATACCAATATTGGTGGACTTGATCCGAGTTTGAATGTAACCGCTGAACGCTTAAAACCTGACTATCCGGCGCTGCCAAATGCCTACCGCACCGGGATTCTAAATACCGTAGTGAATATGGACACGGTGCCGATTATTAATATGACGGGGCCTGATCCGGGCATCGCTCACGACAGTGTGCACGGCTATTGGGTGCGCTGGCGCTTAGAGCGAGAGTTTGGCAACCGCGACAACTTTGTGCACTGGGGCGGCCTAACGCCGTTGATTGGTGATCTGACGTATATGAGTCAATCGCTGGTCGCCATGGCATCGTGGTTAGATGCGATAGAAGCGGACACCAGCGATGCACCACTGGCGCAGAAAATAGTGACCAACAAACCCGCGAGTGTGCAAGATCAGTGTAGCGGCGTGCCGGGGCAAATGTGTCCTGAAGAGCTTATGTTGGTATTCGGTACGCCGCGCACCCAGGCCGGTGCCGACAAGTATGGTGACCAGGTACAGTGCCAATTAAAACCCTTTAGCCGCGCTGACGACTACGGTTTGGGTAATTTGGTCTGGCAAGAAGCGGACTGGCAGAAGCTAGAACAAACCTTTGCGACCGGTGTATGCGATTGGTCGAAACGACCTTTGGAGTGGCAGCGCACGATTACCTGGCTGAAGTATCAAGACGATCTGGGTGATGTGATTATTGGTGGTGAGCAAATGGCGCCGGCCGATTTTCCCGCGGGCTGGGCTAGTCCTGCGTTTAGTAAAACTTGGGTGCCGGGTTGGCAGTAGCCTTGAATTAACCTTTATCTAGTTTCCAGCTGAATGAGTACTTATTCAGTGCCGTTAAGTCCTGGTTCTTGCTAGGACTTAGCTTCGATATTAATGATTAAATATTTATATTAAATCCATTTTGGTTCGGGCGAGCGACGACATAATTTTACTGAGCAATTCAGATTGAGAGCGCACGCCAAGCTTTGCATAGATAGCTTTAAAATGTGATCTTATGGTGCTCTCTTTTACCGTCATGGCGTCTGAAATTTCTCTGACCACTAGGCCGCGGCTTAAGTGGCGCGTAACCATGGCTTCGGTTGTGGTAAGTCCGTATAAAATTTCGAGTCCTGCCAAATCAATATTCATATTTGTATTAATACTTTTAATTTGCAGAAGAAAGCCGAGTTCCTGTGTGCCGGGCGTTAAGCTCGGAAGTAAGTGTGGCTCTATGCTAATTTGGTAGTGCTCGGTTCGCGCATAATTTCGTCGATTGCGCCTTTTATTTTCCGTAAATTCATTATTATTATTTATTAGTCGTTCGATAGTATTGCGCAATTTATGTGACCGGAATGACAGCTTGCCTTCGTTAATGCAGGCGATGTCTTGGCAAAGAAATTCTTCGGCCAATGCGTTTTGCGACACGATGGTGGAGTCTGATCTGAGCAGGTAGGCGGCGCTGTCGGTGATGCTGGTGATAGCGTCAAAAACGCTTTGTAGAGACTCTAACGCAATATTGCGCTTATAAATGGCCAGTGCATTTTGCAGGTGGGGAATAAACAGATTTAGTGTTTGGAGTTCTTCCTTGCTAAATGGCTTGTGCTGGTGGCCGCGCTGAATGGTGACGCGAAAAGCCTGGCCAATCTTGGGGTCTTCAATATACGCGCCGCAGGCATACCGTATGTCGAGTGGCTTGGTATAGTCCGCGTAAAATTCTGAAGATAAAAATTGGCGATCTGGCAATATCTCGTTGCTGTGGAATTGTAATAGCGGAAGATCGGTCATCGCCTCCGCCCACACATCGGTATGTATGAAGTGCTCGCCGTAGAGCTGCAATTCGTCGTCACTCAAATGCCGAGAAAAAACAATGTCGGTTGCGTGAGTTTCGATTTCCTCAAACATCAGGGTTGTCGATCTGGATGGTATTTCAGATTCTAACTGGGCAAAAAACGCCATCCAACCATCAGCTTGGTGAGCATGTCGATAGAGCTCACCAATTAGCCGGGACAATTTACTATTTTGCATTAATTACTTATGGCCTTGTTATTTTTTCTTGACTCGCTTCCCTACGGCCATTTTTAAGTCGTTCTCCCCAATCTAGGGGAGGCGCTGAGCAAACTATACCGTTAGATTTAGTTGTGAGCAATTCTAAGTGCCCCTGCTGTTAATGCTGTGGGTGCTAGACGCGCTAATGAAGGAATATGACGGATTTCTTAGCACGTTAAATAGAGAATCCAAGGTCATAACAAAAATAAAGCGTGTGGCAGCATTCAGCTACGTCGCGCAAAACCAAGGGTAGATTTATGGTGGGATTTCATAAAAGACAAGCCAATACGGGTTTGCTTGGCATCACATTGTCATCTGTGTTGCTAGCGGCTTGTGGCGGTGGAGGTGGGGGCGGCGGTTCTGCCGGCGCCGGGGGCACTGACATTAGCGGGACGCCGATTAAAGGCCCGATGGTCAATGCAGATGTATCGGCTTTTCGTTTTGATGCCAGCGATGACCGCTTGACAGGGAGTTTACTGGCAAGCGGCACGACCAATGCGCAAGCTGCAATTACTGGCCTAAGACTGCCCAGTGATTACAGTGGCGTCTTTATTCTGGAAGTTCGAGCTAACGAGCAAACCCGCGATTTAAGCACGGATCTGGCTCCGGCGATCACCGTGTTTCGCACGGTGTTGAACAGTAGTAATGTGCAAAGCAATGTTCCTGTGTATCCCTCGCCGCTGACCTCGTTAGCCTACGAACTGGCAGTGGATAATGCCGACTCGGCCGCATACGGCGGGAATGACGACGGCAGTGTAAGTGAAGATGAACTGACGGCCGCGTTTGCTCTAGCTTCGCAAAAGGTACTGGCGACGGTGGGCTTTGGTTTAGAGCTTGATACAGACCTTAATGCCACCCCGGCGTTACTTACCTCGGCAACGACGACTACTGATGCCAAGCTTAAAGCGATACGTTATCGCGCCGCGATAGAGGCTTTGAGTGCCATCTTGATTACGATGAAAGATAACGCGACCGCAAACAATGCCAGCTCTACGCAAACTACGGATTCACTGTTGTCCGCGCTGGCGGCTGACCTTGGTGATGACGTGATTGATGGCTCGGCCGGTGGGGAGCCAATTTCTGCGTTTGCCGACATTACCGATGTTGTGGCGCTGGTGACGGTTGACCCGGCAACGCTTAAGGTTCCCGGCACCGAAACGTCCATTGCGGATATTGAATCTGTTCTGGTCGCTGAGCAGGGCGCCACTGGTGAAGACGTAGATAGCGCTGATGTTGCAAATGGCAGCGTTTCCGCAGACCCAGAGCCAGCAAAGACAGCTTCGGATATCGATGGTGATGGTGTTGCTGATAGCACAGACAATTGCCCATCCATCAGTAATCCAGGTCAAGAAGACCTAGACGAAGATGGCATAGGTAATGTGTGTGATGGTGATCGCGATGGTGACGGGGTCGCAAACGCAGATGATGCCTTCCCAAATGATGCTACTGAGACCGTTGATACCGACAGTGACGGTATTGGCAACAATGCGGATACCGATGACGATGGCGACAATACCGCCGATGTTGATGATGCCTTCCCGCTAGACCCGTCGGAAACCACTGATACCGATCTCGATGGCATTGGCAACAATGCAGATCCCGACGATGACGATGACGGCGTTGCCGATGTTGACGATGCCTTTCCGCTGGATAAGGACGAGTCTGTGGATTCGGATGGCGACGGTGTTGGTGACAACGGCGATACCGATGTAGACGGTGACGGCGTTGACAATGACGTAGACAACTGCCCGGCGGTTGCGAATGAGGATCAAGCCGACAGCGATAGCGATGATATCGGTGATGTGTGTGATGAGGATGATCCAGAACCGACCTTAGCCGTGTGGGATAGCTTTAATTGGGATGACGCCAATTGGCAGTAAGAACATCTTAATTTTAAAAAATCAGATTTTAGTTAGCAGTTTTAGGGGAATATAAAAATGAAAAAGCAGATTATTTTTGCAGCGGTACTGGGTTTTGCTACACCGAGCTTATTTGCCGGCGAAGTGGATGCCTCTTCGGTCACTACGTTTAGCGCCGGTACTCCGGCAAAGGCGGCGGAAGTCAACAGCACCTTCGGCGCGCTTATTGCCGCGATTAACGATAACGCTGAGCGAATCAGCAATTTAGAGCTCGCGGAACCCAATAATTCCGTTGCTGGCGGCACGTACCAAATTCGCAGTATTAATAGCGAAGTGGCAGTGGGTAGCAGTGCTCAAAATGGATATCAACAAGACGGTCCTAACGATTTTGCCAATATCAGTAACGGCAGTCTTGCCGCTACGCTTAGCTTTTCTAGCGAAAGCTCTAGCGGCACATTTGTTGTGGACGCTGGCGCTGATAAAACCTATGAGGCAAATACGCCATTCAATCGCTTCACCGATTTTTCTGATTCAGAAAGCGAGTCCGAGCAGATTACCTACGTGCAAACTGGCAGTACGGTAAGTGTGACGTTTCCAGACGATGGCGACACGTTCACAGTCGACTTTATAGTAAGTGGTGATGGTTCGGTGCTATTAACCAGATCATTTGAGGCCGGTGATACTACCTTTAATGATGGTTCTCCTGGCGAATTTTCCTTTATGGAATTATTGGTTGGGATTCGTACCGAGTAAATCTTGCTTGTCGCCACTACCAAGTGCAGCTTGTGCTTGGTAGTGGGTTTTGTTTGTAGCATTAAACATCTAGCCTGCAATGGGCGGATGGTCGTCGTACTCATCTCCCGATAGGTAAGTTTCTGGCTCGAAAGCTTCTCTGAACGCATTAACCTGTTCCAGCGCCTCTTCTACATTGGCTTTGTATTTTGCGATATGGAACAAGGCGTCTCCCTCATACACCAGCGGTAAAAAGGTTCGACCAATCACGATGCCGTCGTCGCTGGCGAGTATCTTTACGTCAGAGCTATAGTCGCCGAGTGGGTCGGATATCATCGCTAGGACATCGCCCTTGCTGACAAATGCGCCTAGCGGTACCAATGCGCGTAATACGCCGCTGCTGGTGGCGCGCAGCCACGCAGATTGGCCGGTAATCATGCTGCTGCGCTTGGGCTTTTTGCTGCGCGATGGCGGCAGCATGCCAATATGGCGCATGACACTGAGGATACCGCTAACCCCGGCGCGAATCGCCACTTCGTCAAAACGCAGCGCTTCGCCCGCTTCGTATAGTAAGACTTGAATATTGTTTTCGCTGGCGATTTCTCGCAGCGATCCGTCCCGTGTTGCGGAGTGCAATATAACCGGTGCACCAAAATTCTCGGCCATGGCGAGGGTGGACTTATCTTTTATGTCGGCGCGAATTTGCGGCAGGTTGCTGCGGTGCCGCGCGCCGGTGTGCAAATCGATGCCGTGGGTGCATTGCAATACCACTTCATTGAGAAAAGTGTGGGCCATGCGCCCTGCAAGCGAACTTTTTGGTGAGCCGGGAAACGAGCGGTTGAGGTCGCGGCCATCTGGCAGATAGCGGCTATTATTTAAAAAGCCGTGCACATTCACGATGGGGATGGCGAGTAAGGTTCCGCGTATTGAGCGCAACGCTTTGTGCTGCAGGAGCCGCCGAACAATTTCTACCCCGTTAATTTCGTCGCCGTGAATGGCGGCGCTAACAAACAGGGTTGGGCCGTCGCGACGCCCCCTCACCGATTTGACCGTCATGGACAATTCGGTGTGAGTGTATAAATTAGCGACGGGAAGTGCGATCTGTTGGCGGCTGCCGGCAATAATGTCGACACCCGCGATGGTCAGTTTTTTCATGAAGGTATTTTCAGCCAGTTCCACGGGTTTTATTTTTATTCGGGCCGGCATTTTCTTCAATAAATTTTACGATTTCTGCGGCAACATTTTTCTTGCTGGCGGTTTCAATGCCCTCTAGACCAGGGGAGGAATTGACTTCCATTACCAGCGGCCCCCGTGATGAGCGCAAAATATCTACGCCGGCAACGTTGAGGCCCATAATTTGCGCGGCTTTTACCGCGGTTGCCCGTTCGGCAGGTGTGAGGCGTGTAAGTTCAGCGGTGCCGCCACGGTGTAGGTTCGAGCGGAATTCGCCACTGGCGGCGGTGCGTTGCATGGCTGCGACTACTTTTTTGCCAATAACCAGGCAGCGCACATCGGCTCCGCCTGCTTCTTTAATGAATTCTTGAACTAGGAAGTCGGCTTTTAACTCGCGGAAGGCGTCGATAACGCTCTCTGCCGCCTTTGCGGTTTCTGCCAGCACAACGCCACGCCCCTGTGTGCCTTCTAGCAGTTTGACCACCACCGGTGCGCCGCCAACCAGCTTGATGAGCTCTTTGGTGTTGTGAACGTCGTGGGCAAAGCTGGAGATGGGCATGCCGACGTTTTTGCGTGACAGTAATTGCAGGGCGCGCAGTTTGTCCCGTGAGCGACCCAGCGCGACAGATTCGGTCAGGCTATAGGTGCCGAGCATTTCAAATTGGCGAATAACGGCCAAGCCATAGGGCGTAATCGACGCGCCGATACGCGGAATGATTGCGTCAAAATCTTCTAATTTTTCGCCCTTATACCACACAACGGGCTCATGGGAGCTGAGTTCCATATAGCATTTAAGGGTATCTAGTACCCGCACTTCGTGGCCGCGCTCGGTGCAGGCCTCAACCAGGCGACGAGTAGAGTAAAGGCGTCTGTTGCGTGACAGTATTGCAATTTTCATGGTGACAGTATCTCTTGGTTGTGCGGGTGTAGAGGCGGTGTGCTGAGATTCGCCTGAGCCCTAAATAGTTCCCGTTGCTTTCGGGGGTTTCTGGCTCGCGCAGTAAGATCGGCCAGGGTCTACGGTGTAGCGATTTTTCATGGCGGTGCGCCCCAACAACATGCGGAACATCATTTGTGAACGGTCTGCCAGTGTCATCTCTGCGGTAAATTGTTCACTGCCGATGGTGATGGTGGTCTCTATAACATAGCGCATACTGCGGTGACCGCCAGAATCGGTGACCTGACGATAGTCTTTTACCCGTGCTCGGCACGGTACTGCGCGGTCGGTTTGGTGCTGTACTGGATATACCTTGAACTCAACCCACTGTTCGCCATCGACATCGACTGGGTGAATGTCTACGGCATTGAGTGAGGAGCTGCGTGCGCCGGTATCAATTTTTGCCTTGATACCATCTATGCCTAGATCAGGTAGCCTGATCCATTCGCGCCATCCTAGAGTTGTCTGTGCCAAACGCGGCCTCTTTGAAGTCAGACATTGAGGTGGCCAGCATAGCGGCTTAGATTGTCAGGTAATAGCTTTAGCGAGGTTTTTTTAACTAGTGCCGCGATGGTGGCGTGGCTGCCACCGTCACTGCACAAGCGTAGGCGGGACTTATTTTCTTATCATTGCACTGAGCGTTTTATCACATTTATCGCCGTAGGGCGGCAGCATGCCTCCGAGTTTTTGGAAGTTCACATTGCTTTGCTTGTAAATGGCTTTGGCGTGACTAAAGGTTTTGAAACCGTCTTGACCGTGGTAGCTGCCCATGCCGCTGGGACCAATGCCGCCGAAGGGCAGGTCTTCGCAACTCACGTGGAAGATCACGTCATTAATGGTAACGGCACCCGAGACAGTTGAGTCCAAAATATGCCGCTGCTCATCTTTGTTTTTACCAAAATAGTAGAGCGCCAGCGGCCGTGGGCGGGCGTTTACGTAGTTTATGCAACCGTCCACCGAGGAGTAGGTTTTTACGCAGATCACGGGGCCGAACAATTCTTCCTGCATCACTAGCATATCGTCGCTGGGGTTGATGATGAGTGTGAGTGGAATTTTGTGCGTGCCTTTTTGCTGCGAGAAATCTTCGTTGGCCGGGTTGATTTCGCGAATATCAGCGCCTTTTTGGCGGGCGTCTTCCACGTAGCTCATTAAGCGCTGGTAGTGACGCTCATTCACCACTGAGCTGTAGTCGGGGTTTTCGCGCAGGGTTGGGAACAGATTGCATATATAGCTAGTCGCGGTGTTACAGAACTCTTCCAGTTGCGCTTGCGGTACAAACACATAGTCTGGCGATAAGCAGACTTGGCCGACATTGAGGATTTTGCCGTTGAATATCCGCTCAACCGCTTCTTGCAGAGGGTAGCTGTCGCTAATAATAACGGGGGACTTGCCGCCTAACTCTAGCGTCACGGGCGTTAGATTGTCGGCTGCGGCGCGCAGAATGTGGCGAGCAATACTGGTCGCGCCAGTGAAAATTATATGATCGAAGGGCAGCGCGGCGAAGCTCGCGCCGACGTCTGGGCCGCCATTGAATACCGCGACCTCGTCAGTTGAGAAGTATTTTGCTGCGAGGGTTTCTAGCAGCGCGCCAGTTTGTGGGGTTACCTCGGAACATTTGATCATGGCGCGATTGCCCGCGGCAAGTATTCCGCCTAAGGGCGCGAACACCGTGTTTAGCGGGAAGTTCCACGTGCCAATAATGCCGATGACGCCTTTTGGCTGGTATTCAACTTTTGCTTTGCCACCCATTAAATTCATGGGAAATGGGGCTTTGCGTTTCTCGGTTTTCATCCATTTTTTAAGATGTTTCTTGTTGTGTTTAAGGCACTCAATGGTGGCATAGATGTCTGACATCAGTGATTGATGGCTGCTGCGATGGCCAAAATCTAATGCCAGTGTTTCGACAATTGCCTCGCGATTGTCAAAAACCAGATCTATGGCGCGGGACAGGCGGTCAATGCGAACCTCTGCACTGACAGCGCCGCCGCTGGTACAAAGCTGTCGCTGGCTGTCGAGCGTGCTGCGCATAGCTGAAATAACTGAGTTGTCGCCGAGATTGCTCATAGTATTCTCCCTGTCGTAGTCGTTTTATGGTTATGGTAGTGACGCGTTTGTGGCTTGCTTGTCGTCAAGCGAGCCTTAGTAGATAAATAAGGAATTTGTAGATGAAAAATCGGATTGGTCTTATCTTGAATCGTAAATTGGTGATTGTCTTGTGTGCTTTGCTGCCTATGTTTGCCGCGGCCGCCACTTTGCCTGATGATCCGCATGTGGTGGTGTCGGCGCGCGGCGAGGTTGAGGCGCTGCCAGATATTGCGCGCTTGCAGCTGCAAATTTCTGAAACCCGCGACACCGCGGCTGATGCTAAAAATCGCGTCGATCAGCGCACCGCGAGGGTGTTGACTGCCGTGCGGGAGCAGGGCATCGCCGATACTGATATTCAGGCGTCGCAAATTCGAATTTATCCCGATTACGAGTGGGATGACGGCAAGCGCATTCTTCGCGGGCAACGGGTTGAGCGCAGTATCGATTTGACCTTGAACGACTTGAGTCGCTACGGAGCGGTACTTGACGGTCTTGTGCAGGCTGGCATTACCGAGTTGGGCAATGTGAGTTTTGACCTGTCCAATCGCGATGCGCTGATGGCCCAAGCTGTTCAAGCGGCGATGGCTGATGCCAATGCGAAGGCGGCCACCTTGGCAGCCGGTTTTGGGCGCAGAGTGGCGGGTGTTTACCACATTGACGAAGGCACAGAGGGGCCTATTCGTCAGGAACGAATGGTGATGATGGACGCCAAGATGAGCGCCGCGCCAATGTTGCTCGGTAAAGAGACTGTGAGCGCAACCTTGAATGTGGTGTTTTTGCTGAAGTGAGCCAATGCTGGGGGTTGCGCTGTGATTGGCAAATCCCCAGGCATAAAAAAAGCACCCAAAATTTGGGTGCCAAGCGGGGGTGCTACTATGGAGACCGTTGGATGGGGCTGTGTGCCTTAACAATGGTCCCAGAATAGTGGCAACAGAGCTGGAACAATATTCGTAATTATGCTTATGAATCGGCATAAAAATACTCACGTTACGGTGGGGTCGAGAAACATAAGTAATTGCTCGGGTGTGTCACTGAAGTCGCGGGAGCTATTGGCGGTGCGCAGTGCTACTTCAATTTGTGGCGAACTGTAGCTATAGCATGCGCCCAACATGACATCCATGTGTTCGGCGGCGGGCAATCCGGCTTGAGCGTTGATATTGTAACGGCGCGCACTCGATACAAAATACCCCTTTTGCAGGGCAAATGCGGCTTCTTTGATGTCGCCACTGAATGTGGCGCTGGCCCACTGACTAAACCCTTTGTATAAGACTTTTCCCGTCAATGGCGCGGGCTCTGTAATTTCCCAGTTGCGGGTCTGCCAGCTGTGGAGGAGCTCGCCATTGGCGCGTATTTCCGCCTGCGCAGTTTGCTCGCCCTGTTGATCCTCGATACAAATATCATACACGCGCTCGCTTTCTTGTCTGCGGGCGTGGCGAATTGCCAGTAGCGCTAAATCAAGTAAGTGGGTGCAATTGCCGCTGGTGTCGGTGTGTGGAATAAGTTCTTGGATATCGTCGCACAGGCTGAGACCAATGAGTTTGCGGATGGGCTCCGACGCGCCGGGGCAGGTGTTAAAGGGTATTCTGAGGACCTCGCTTTGAATGTCAGTGACGCGCTCGCCATCGTGGCTAATTTCGCAGCGAAATGCGTGATTGCTGTCTTCGAGCTCGCCGTGAACGCTGTTGCCAATAGATGTTAGGCGTATGCGGCGTCTATAACGGCCAAGGCCGTAATTCGGGTTTTCTGGGTAGTCTGGCGCCGCGTGCATACGTATCCTCCACAATAGGCTACGATATTATCGACTTGGCGGCTAAAGAAAGTGACCTTAGCGGTCTATTTCAGTGACGCTTTCGGTCATGGCCGGAAATGGCGGACGACATAACAATAAGGTGGTGGAGTGAATGGCGATATTTTTAGTGTATTTAATGTTGAGTTGGTTTGGCATTGGTGCATGGCTAATTTACGACCCCAGCGCCTTGGAATCCTACGCGGGGGTGGCGGCCTTGACGCCAACCGGCGAAGCTGAGCTGCGGGCAATGTATGGCGGTATGGAGCTGGCCATTGGTGGCGCGGTGCTCCTGGCCCTGTTGCGTCCGCGTTGGCGCTGTCATGTTTTATTCTTGAATGGTGTGGTTGCTGGTGGCATTGCGGGTGGTCGCTTGGTTGGCGTCGCGCTTGCTGGCACTATGTCTGTATACACGGCGTCAGCGCTCGCATTTGAGTTAAGTACGGTGGTAATTTGCTGGCTATTGGCGCGTGGTTTAAAGCGCAGCGAGGAATAAAGCAGTGGAAGAATATCAACAATTAATAGGCGTTATTTCCCTGACGATGGGGGTGGCGTGGGCCAGTGGTCTGAATCTTTATGCTGCCATTCTGGTATTGGGGTTTGGGGGCTCTACCGGCAATATCGATTTACCCGAAAGCCTGCAGATTGTGCAGGATCCGGCGGTTATGTTGGCGGCGGGCTTGATGTACGCAGTCGAATTTTTTGCGGATAAAGTACCCGGTTTGGATACCGGTTGGGACGCCTTGCACACCTTTATCAGAATTCCCGCCGGTGCTTTGCTGGCGGCGAATACCGTCGGCGATGTCAGTCCTGCCCTACAGCTTGCAGCCGGTATAGTGGGCGGCTCGGTTACGTCGGTAACCCATGCCGCCAAGGCCAGTACGCGGGTTTTAATAAATACCTCACCGGAACCGGTGAGTAATTGGGTTGCGTCTATTTCTGAGGACGTCGCTGTTTTCGGTGGCTTGTGGGTTGCGCTGAATCATCCGGTGCTATTCTTGATAGGTTTTGTTGCCTTCCTGTTGTTATTAATTTGGTTGCTACCAAAGTTATGGCGTGGAATTGGGCGGATTTTTCGGAAAATTGGTCAGTGGCTTGGCCTGGCAGATGAAACCCGCGACGCAGCAGGTGATCCGGCGGTAGCATTAACCGCATCTCCTTCTACGTCAGCACCGCTGGAATCGGAGTCGCCCAGTCAGTCATTGGTCGAGGCCCTGCAGGGTTTAGATGTCATGCATAAGTCTGGGGCCTTGAGCGATGCTGAGTTCGAGCAAGCAAAAGCCTCTGTGATAGCCGAGCATCAGCTAGCCTAGTACTCCTCCAATATCATGTTGAAGGAGTACTAGTCTGCCGGGGATGTGTGAATGGCGTCACAAATCCCCTGTCAGGCCGTTTCCTCTTTTTAAAAAGACACCGCATTTTGAATAAACTCCATGCTTCATCGTGTTAAATACGATTTAATCTAAAACACGGAATTCTATTTTTGGGTCACACGTTGATTCAGCGCTTAAGGTTGAGCTGTTTGCATGATGGAACAAAGAACAAGTCGAATATATGTCCTGGTGGTGCTGATGACCGCAATGAGCGTTTGCGTACCGACTCACGCTGGCGTATTGCGAGAGTTACTCACCCAAACAGGCATTCTTGATATTGTCACGCCAGTGACCACGGCAGTGGGTATTGAATTAGACGATACCGTGACAAGCCTTGATGGTGCTGTTAGTGGCGTGCTCGGTGTCGATATGAGCGGCGCAGATATGATGGGTGCCGAACTGAATTTAACATCAGAGCAAAGCCGTGATTTGCTGAGTATGGATACGCCGGTGACGGCCGCGCTTGGTACTATTTTATCCAGTGTGTTTGCACCTGCTCCCGCCTTTGATCAGCCGGCGTTGATTCCCTTGGTAAACCTCGATCCGGTGTTTGATGTGGGGCAAATACAAACCCAAACTTATCAATGCAGCGACGGTGACGGCGATGGGGTATGTGATCAGGATGACCAGTGTTTAAAAACACCTGTCGGTATCAAGGTTCTCGCCAATGGCTGCTATTTAGACGGCCCTCGTGGCGTCGCGCTGGAGGGCGTATTTTTTGCAAATGACAGTGATCAGCTCACTATTCCTGCCCAGCAAATACTCCGTAAAGTTGCAGAGGTCATTAAGCAGTCCTCCGCGACGCTAATTGAAGTGGGTGGTTACACCGACAATGCCGGTGATGCTGAATACAATCTGCGCTTGTCGGCGGCGCGTGCAGCCACAGTGCGTGAATACTTGATTGGTCAAGGTATTCAACAGGCGCGCTTGCAGACTAAAGGTTACGGCGAGTCGTCGCCACGAGCGGACAATACGAGTGACAAGGGGCGGGCCTTGAATCGTCGCGTGGAGCTCAAAATAGTAAAAAGCGCGCAGTAGCAAAACACTGGTGGGGTCTTGCGGCCTCACCGCAGCCGAATGAGTTTAGGAGAATGTGAATGGCAATTGATCTGCCACCCGTGATGCCACCACAGTTGGCGACCCATGTTCAGATTGAATCCGCAGCGCAAGCAAATGCCGAGGCGATTACTGCGGTAGTGGCGGGTATCACTCTGCGCGTTGTGGGTAATCAGTATTTGTCCCCTGCGCAAATCACCGCAATATTATCTGCGGCAGAAACACCCTCCGCCGCGATTACGGCTTTAACACGGCGCTATTACAATGCCGGCTATTTGTTGGTGAGCGTGAGTTACTTTCGCGTAGACGACACCGTGACGATTCTAGTGAATCAAGCAGCTGTCAAAGGCTTTCGTGGTAATCCCGCCATTACCGCGCATTTTGATGGGCTGGTTGGCGATCCCGATTTAAGCTTGGCGGAATTTGATCGCGCGCGGGTCTTGGCAGATTTGCACGCGCAACGCGCTGGCTTGGCGTATAGCATTGCCTACGAGCAGCACTATGATAATCAGGTGATTCTCGATTTTCGCGAAGTGCCTGTCGAAAATCACGACGCGACTGACGTGGTGCTGGAAGCAAATAATAAGGGTAGCCGTTTCCTCGGGCGCTACTTTGGCTTGGCTGGCGTCCGTCATCGTTTTACGAGCGGAACCGAGGCAAGTGTCGCCTACAAAACTATCTTTGAAGAGTTTGGTGAAGCCGGCGACGGTGACGGTTATCAGCAGCTGGATATCAGTATCGAGCATCCGTTTACCTTTGGTTTGTATGGTCTGGATCTGACTCGTATTGAGTATGAGCGGCAGCCCGTGGTTGGCGGCGGTGCGACAACGGGTGGTCTTCTCGGCTTGTGTTTGCCGCCCTTGATTAGCTGCACACCGGGCGGCGGCTCTACGGTGGTGGATCTCGATGCCAGAATAGATATTGCGGCGCTTTCAGGTGAGCAGGTGCTATACAGTAATCCGGTGCGGCGCTGGTCGGTCTTTGAGCGCATCGAGTATGTTAATTCGGAAATTCAATCTGACTTGCAGTCACAGCCCTTGTTAGACGAGTCGTATCAAACTCTGGAGCTTGGTGCGAAGTATTCGGTGCGCGGCGCTTTGGGTCAGTCGCCGTCGTATTTTAAAGCTCAACTTTCTGTGCGCGGCGGATTTGGCGATGGTGGTAGTTTAGAGAGCGATCGCAGCGACGGTGTTGGCATAGGTCAGCGCTCGGCGGACTTTTTAATGTTGCGGCCCAAATTGGGTTATAAATTTGCCTTAGCCCCACAGTATGAGTTGGCATTGAACTTAGATGGGCAGTTTACCGACAACACCCAATTGCCTCAGCAGCAACAATATGTGCTGGGGGGGATGAATAGTTTAAGTGCCTATCTACCGGGTGTGTTGATTGGCGACAACGGTTATTTTTTACATGCCGCCATTAATGCCAAGCAGCGTGTTTGGGGCATGCCGATGGAGGCGTCAATTTTCGTTGAATACGGCGCGACAAGTTTTAATAATGTGTCCGGCGAGCTTGGTTCAGATCAGATTGTGGCCGATGCTGGTGTTCGTATGAGCCTCGAACTTGCTTATGGTTTTGAGACGGAGTTAGTTGCGGCGGCGCCGTTAATGGATGACGTGGTCGATCAAGCGCGCCTTGATACCTTAGAAGCAGACTTTTTTTGGCGCTTACGTTGGACCTTCTAGGTGGTCTTCTCGTGTAAGCGCCTCTCCCTCGTTGACTTGAAGCATTTTGCGTAATAGATGATCCAGCTGGGCCTGTTCCGTGGCGGTTAAATTACGCAGTCGATCCGTGTGCAGTTGGCCAATCGTTGCGACCAAGCCTTCAATGAGTTTTTTTCCTTTTGGACTGAGCTGTACTAGCAAGCTGCGGCCATCTTCTGGGCTTGCGGGACGTTTGATTAATTCTGCAGATTCCAGTCGATACAGCAGTTTGGTTAAGCCGCCGGAGCTGATGAGCAGCGCTTTGCACAACTCTGTGGGTGTTATGCGGTGCGGGGCAGCTTGGCGGCGAAGCGTTGCGAGGGCATCGAATTCTGCTCGCGACAGTGTGTGGTTTTTAAGCTTGAGTGTCGTTTGATTCGTAAATACGTCGCTGGCGCGGAGTATTCTTAGCACAGCGGGTTTTGCAGCCGCATACATCTCCGGCCAATTTGCTTCTTGCTGGCGATGAAGTTCGTCGACGGTGATACGTTTGTCATCCATGGATAATCCCGCTATATAGCGTTGTCGCGAGATTGTTGCTCGTGACTTGTTTAGTGAATAGTTGGATCTTATCTTGCTGGAAAGATAAATATGGAATTTATATGGTCTCCTCTATGCCGCCAATGCGGTTAATTATTTCATTGGCGTTGATTTTTACCTTATCGCCTTTAGCAATTGATATGTACTTGCCTACCATTCCTGCAATCGCAGGTGAGCTGGCAGTACCTGTTCAAGACGTTGCGATTATAGTCAGTCTTTATATTTTGGGTTTAAGTTTCGGTCAGTTTTTTGGTGGGCCTATCAGTGACTACATCGGCAGACGCCCGGTGCTGTTTTTTGGCTTAGCCGTTTTTGCGTTAGCGAGTCTTAGCATTGCGCTGACAAATTCTTTGCAGGTACTTTGGTTTGCGCGATTCTTACAAGCCGTCGGCGGTGGTTTTGCCGCGGTGGTCGTGCCGGCTATTATTCGCGACCACACCGAAGGTCAGGCCACGGCGAAATTATTTTCGCAAATCATGTTAATAACGATCATTGCTCCCGCAGTTGCGCCCAGTATTGGGACCTTTGTTTATAGTGTCAGTGGCTGGCGTATGGTGTTCTATGTGCTTGCCGCGTATGCCGTTGTCGTGTGTATTATGGGGGCAATATTTATTGGCGGTGAGGCTAAGGATTCGCAATCTGCTGAACCTAAGCCCGTTCGCGATAGCTTAATTGAGCGCTATCGCTATGTGTTGAGCAATCGCAAAGCGATGCGGTATTTACTATCGCAAGGCCTCGCGTTTAGCGTGATGGTGACGTTCTTAGCGAATGCGGCGCTTATTTATATCGATCAATATGGCATGACTGAAACCCAGTTTTCGATGTTGTTCGCGGCAAATGTTGTCACCTTGGCTGTTGCCAATCGAGTAAATAATAAGTTGTTGAATACCACGCTTGCGGCGCAAATTTTGCCTAGAGCTATGGCGTTGCAGTGTTTAGCGACGGGTGGATTAGTACTGATTAGTGGCTTCGCGCCACCGATTTGGTTGGTCGTGCCGTTGATTATGCTCAGTATAGGCGCGCTTGGTGGAGTAATGGGAAATTCGCAGGCGAGTGCGCTGCAGTATTTTCCACATCACAGTGGTATTGCCTCAGCTTTGCTTGGTAGCGCGCAATATTTAATCGCGGCGCTTGTTAGTGGTGTATCGACTTTGTTTTTAAGCGACCAAATGTGGCCAATGACCATAACGATGTTTGCCGCCGCGCTTGTCGCATGGTGGTTTGTACCAAAACACTCCTCCGAGCTTGTCGCCATTAAATAATGCACTATTAGCTGTTTTGGCAAAGCTCCAACCAGCGCAAAATACCTTCGCTGCGGTATTTTTGGCGGTGCAGGATAAAGTAGAAATAGCGTTTAAAGTCGCGACCATTAGCGGTTAGTGGCACGAGCCGGCCGCTGTCAAAGGCAGCTTGTAGCGACAACGTTGAAAGACAGCCTATTCCAAGCCCGGTTTCAACGGCCCGTTTAATCGCTTCAGTATGTTGCAATTCAAGTCGAATATTGAGGTCGGGCAGCAGTTCGTGGACGGCGCGATCGAAAGCTTGGCGTGTGCCGGAACCGGCTTCGCGCAATATCCATTGCGCGGCCAACAGATCTTCGTCGCTTAGATTTTTCTTTTTGGCTAAGGGGTGCTTCGCGCTGCAAAATATTTGCAGTTCATCCTCACGCCAGCGCGTCACTTCAAGGTCAGGGTGGTGTAACTCACCCTCTATTAAGCCTATGTCTAAGTCGAAATTTAAGACTTGCTGGCTAATGACGGCGGTATTGGCAACATTTAGCTGCACTTTTGCCGCGGGATAGCGATTGATGAACTCCGCCATAATGTCGACCGCGAGATAGTTGCCGATAGTGAGTGTCGCGCCAACGTTCAGCTCCCCCACTTGGTCGTGACGTCGAAAGCCTTGTTCCAGTGCCAGCGCTTGGTCTAGTAGCGCCTCTGCTTGAGGGCGCAGCGCGCGTCCGAGCTCATTAATTTGCAGTCGCTTACCTATTCGATCAAATAGTTGTATCGAAAATTGCTGTTCCAGGTCTTTGAGAGCGCTAGACGCGGCGGATTGCGACATGGCGAGTTTTTCTGCGGCGCGCGTGATGTTCTCGGTGTGAGCGGCGGCAAGGAAAACTTCGAGTTGGCGTAGAGTGTAGTGCATACCTGTAAAACCGATATAAAAAATCATTATAAGTCATTTTGCAGATATCATAGACCTGACTTACAGTGTTGGCAAGCGCGATATGTGGCGCGGGCAATGCGCTAATACCGAAGAGAGGTTTGCAATGAGTAATATAGTTTCTGAGCGAGTTACCAGCGTACACCATTGGAACGACACGCTATTTAGTTTTAAAACTAGCCGTGATCCATCTTTCCGTTTTGAGAATGGCCATTTCACTATGATTGGTCTGAAGCAGGGTGAAAGAAACTTGATGCGCGCCTATAGCATTGTGAGTGCGAATTACGAGGAGGAGCTTGAGTTTTTTAGTATCAAAGTGGCTGATGGCCCGCTGACTTCTAAGCTTCAACAAATCAAAGTGGGTGATGAAATTTTAATCAGCCGCAAACCGACAGGCACCTTGGTTGCGGATAATTTATTGCCAGGTAAAAATTTATACTTGCTGAGCACGGGTACGGGCTTGGCGCCGTTTATGAGTATTATCAAAGACCCGGATATTTATGAGAAGTTTGAGAAAATAGTCCTGGTACATGGTGTTCGCTACGAAAGTGAATTGGCCTATCAAGACTTTATTCGCCACCATTTGCCGCAGCATGAGTTTTTTGGCGACGTGGTGCGCGATAAATTGGTGTATTACCCCACGGTTACCCGTGAAAAGTTCGCCAACCAAGGTCGTCTGACCGATTTAATTCGCAGCGGAAAGCTGATGGCGGATGTGGGTTTGCCTGCGCTGAATGTCGATGATGATCGTTTTATGATCTGCGGTAGCCCAAGCATGTTGAAAGATACTTGTAGCTTGCTTAACGGTGCCGGTTTTCAGGAGACGCGTGGTGGTCAGTATGGTCATTTCGTGATTGAGCGAGCTTTTGTCGAGCATTAATGTCTGCGTTGCTTTGTTTTTCTTGAGCCCCTTGTAAAGGGGCTTTTTTTTAGTGATTTTTAGGTCACCCCGGTAGGGTATGAAGTTTCTCCCGCCAATTGTTCTGTCAGCCGTCGTCTTTTTGCAAATACCATTCGTCAACGCTAATTCAGTGCGCAGTTTAACAATGCATGCTAGCGTGATCAGCAAGGTGTTTATTTCGCTATAAATTGATAGATAAGCGCTTTAAGGTGGAGTCATTCAGGCAGCCTTGATAAGTTAGGGGCTGTTTTTAATCAGGACAAGTGAGCGCCATGTTTAAAAAAATCTTATTATCGCTGACAGTGTTATTAATTGTTGCGGCTGTCTATCTTCGATTTGGTCACCTGCCTGAGCCCTTGCCGGCGGATACGCAAAGTAGTCATTGGTTGGAGGGCGGCATATATGACGTCAGTTATTTTGATGTTGAGTTAGTTGATGATACTCGTCCGACCCAAAAAAATGGGGATTACGCGGGGAGTGATGAGCGTCGCTTGCAAACTCGAATATGGTATCCAGATGGGTTTGTGGGGTCGGCGCCTTTGCTGATATACAGTCATGGCTTTATGTCGTCGCGAAGCGGCGGTAGTTATCTCGCTGAGCATTTTGCGAGCCATGGCTATATTGTTGCGGCAATGGATTATCCGCTCACTAATATGAACGCACCGGGCGGGCCGCTGGTAAAAGATGTTGTGAATCAAGCGGACGATATTAGTTTTTTGATCGACCAGTTTGTCTCGTGGGATACAGATGCCAGTAATCAGTTTTACGAACGCTTAGATGAACAACGTATCGGCGTGATGGGCTTATCCTTGGGTGGTATGACGTCGACCTTGGCCGCGTTTCACCCACGCAGTGCTGATTTACGTATTTCTGCTGCGGTCTCTATTGCGGGGCCAGTTTTCCTTTTTAGGTCAGATTTTTACGAGTCTAGAGATATTCCCTTTATGATGATCGCGTCGCCGATTGACGCCATGATTGATTATCAAACGAATGCGGCAACAGTTTTGCCGAATGTAAAAGGCGCGGTTTTGGTGACAATGGCTAAGGCTTCGCACACCGGTTTTGCCGACCCAGGTCGTTATCTGCGATGGCTGGATAATCCCGATTTATTGGGTTGCACGATGGTAACGCGCGGGCTCGAAAAAACTGCGGATGAACCGTGGGCGAACGAGTTAGGTTCTGTGGAGGAGGGGATATTGGTGGTGCCTCAAACGGCACTTTGTACTATAGATCCTTTGCCTTCGGCGATGAATCCAGTTCGTCAGCAGTGGCTTACTACCTTGGCTGTCTATTCGTTTTTTGAATCAAAATTCGCATTAAGTGAATTGCGGCGCCAGGAAGCAGCCGAATTTTTGTTAAATACGATGTCCACTGAAATCCCTCAAGTGACAGTCACTCGTGCTGCGAAGTGAGTGAACTAGAGGTGACCATATAGGGCTATCGAAGCGTAATGTGGCCGGTTATATTGATTGGCCAATAGTGAGCTTTGGCTTGTTGGGTAAAGGGATGCGCAAATCTGCGTGCTATTTATAATAATTAATAGGGAAAGTGAAGATGACTGTGGCTTTTTGGTGTGTATTTATCGCGTGTTTGCTGCCAATCGTGACGGCATGGGTGTGTGGGTATTTTCGGGGGAAGCAGTTCGGTAAGATCGATAATAAACACCCTCGCGCTCAGTATGGGCAACTTGAAGGTCCGGGGGCGCGTGCTTACGCGGCGCAGCAGAATGCGTGGGAAGCTTTACCTATCTTCGTTGCTGCCGTGTTGGTGGCGCATTTGGCGGGCGTTGACGCAAGTAAATCTGCCATCGCCGCAGAGGTGTTTATTGTCGCGCGAATACTCTATCCAATTTTTTACATAGCGAACAAGGATGCACTTCGTTCTCTGTCATTTTTAGTCGGTCTTGGAGCGTGTATTGCTCTATTTATAATGGCGGCTTAAAACGAATGACGGCAGTGATGGACAAAAAGATATGGATATTGTGTTTGGCGCTGGGCTTTGTCCTCAGTGCAAATGGCTATGCGAAAACTGAGGCTACAGAAGAGGCTGGCCTCGGAACCGCCGAAGAATTTTTGCCGGTAGAGGAGGCTCCGCCGCCACCATCGTTGCTGCGCGCAGAACAAATAAAGCTTGAGACATTTGATAGTTTTCCTCGCGGCGGCCCGGATAGCATTGCTGGGCTTGGCGATTGGTGGCTGTCTAATGGCAAAATTTGTGTGGCGGTAAGTGGTGTTAACCATCACGCTGGTATTGTTGCCGGTGGTGGTACGCTTATTGACGTGTCGCATTGTGAGCGCGGGAATGATCAGTGGACCTATGCGAATATATTGACTGGATTGGCAAAAGAGACCGCGATTCCAGTTTCGAAAGTTAGTACGTTGATTGAAGGTGATCACGCCGACATTATCACCGAGGGAGAGGGCGACGGCATACGTCAAACCGTTACATACCGTTTATTAGAAGGCGGCGAAAACCTCGAAATTGACGTAAAAATAGAGCGTATTGGTGACGGTCGTGCTGTGCAGATGAGTGGCTTGTTTACCCTGTACTCGCAGCGCGCATTAACCCCATTTAGTTTGTCTAGTTATATTCCTGATGCGACCTTGGGTTTTCAGCATCCCGCGATTGATCGCAATAAAGTGTCTTCTCTGCTTGGTGGCATGTTGCCAAACGACTGGAATATTTTGGTGGGCGCGGATACTTACGACACCAAAATCAGTTACGGCGTGCAGCTGGGGTCCGCGGAATTGATTAAGGCAAATGGAAGTCGTCAGCCCTTACCACGATTTTTGGCGGTGTTTCCCGATTATAGTTTGCATGGTTGGATGACGCGCCCACTGTGGTTTCAAAGTGAGCGGCTAACGTGGCTGTCACTGCTGCAAAATCAGTTTATGGATTTAGAAAAAGGTGAGCAAATGCTTGCCAAGTTTACGGTTTTGTTAGGTGATCGTGCCGACGTCGCATCGGTGACAGATCAAATTTATAGCGGTCCGCGATTGCGTGGTTATGCGAATAATTTCGATGTTTCGGTGGCGGTTTGGGATCAGGAAGACAGGCCCGTGACCCAGAGTCGTGTCGCGGCAGATGGCAGTTTTAATATTAGGCTACCGACCCACGTGCAGTGGGTGAAAATGCAGGCCACCGCGCCTTGGGGACAAAAAATCACCCGGGAATTATCATTGGCTGATGCGCGCAACGACAGTGGCCGCTGGGTATTCCGTAAGAATGGCGCGCTGAAATTGCCGCGTGACATTGCTATGAGCCTATATTTTTTTGGTTTTGGCGATACCGCAACGCCAGAGTTTGGCAACGATTTGCTGGGTTTTACCGAGCAGGGCGTGCAGCTGCCCGGTATGTTGCGCCGAAATCGTATTGATCTAGCCGGTGTGGACTCAGATTTAAAAGAAATTAATTTGCCGCCTGGCCAGTATCGCGTGTTAGCGGCACGTGGAATCGAGTTTGATGTGCGAGAGTATTTGTTGACGGTTGTTGCCGGTAAAACCAGCCAGCTACCCATCGTTCCGTTAAAGCGTATTTGGCATGGCGGAGATTGGCACTCCGCCGATTTACACGTTCATAGCGGCGCGAGCTTTGACTCAATTTTGCCCTTTGATGAGCGTCTGCGCAGTTTTGTGGCGCAGGGGGCAGAGGTGTTGGTGGCCAGTGAGCACAACCGCTTGATTGATCAACGCGGGCGAGTGGCCGCAATGGGTCTGGAGAATAAGGTACAGGTCATTACCGGCAGTGAGTTGACGGGGATGGCTAGAACGGTGAATGCGCCAACGACTGTGGGTCATAGCAATGCATTTCCCTTAACTGCTAAGCCAATGGAATTTGCCGGTGGTAGTCCCGCAGTAGAAAACAGGGCCTTGCGTGAAGTTATTGCCGGAGTGCGAGAGCAGGCGCCCAATGCGCTATTTCAATTAAATCACCCACGAGCGGTAATTCCCTTGGATGCGGATTTAGCGTTTTTTGATCATTTATCAGTAGGTCAAAGCTATGATCCAAAGCAGCCCTTAGACAGTATTAATAACGGTAGCTTACTTGCCCCTGATCCAGTGTCAGGGTTTCGCGATATCGATTTTGATGTGATTGAAGTGCTTAATGGTGCTGAGTTTGCGGTGTATTCGCAAATTCGGGATGACTGGTTTTCACTGTTGAATCAAGGTGCCAGACGGGCTGCGACGGGGAATAGCGACACCCATGGTTTACGCAGCGTGGTCGCCGCCCCTCGCAATTATGTTTACATACCTAATTCAAATAAGCAGCTTCCACTGGATGAGACGGCTTTTGTTGGTGCAATTAGAGCGGGGCACAGTTTTGCGACGACTGGCCCGTTGTTGGCGGTAACACTCCGGGATGCGTATTCAGAGGCGGGCATGGGAGAAACCTTTTCGGGGCGTCGCGGTGAGCTGCATATTCAAATTGATGCGGCACCCTGGGTGTCGGTCGATACCTTAACTGTGTGGGTTAACGGTGAAGTTTATCGTCAGTTGAAGGTCGCAGTTGGCGATCACAAAGTGATTGAGCTAATTGCCGATACGGACTCCTATGTGGTGGTGGAGGTAAGCGGGGAGCCAAATGCGGTGTATCGCGCGCTGATGCCTGATTTAGCTCCGCTGGCGCTAAGTAACCCCATTTACCTTGATGCCGATGGCAACGGGAAGTGGCAAGCGCCCAAGATAATGAACTAGTCTTAAGTTCGAATTGTCATAGTCGGCAAGTGCCGAATGTGAATAGTTATACCGTGCGAATGATTTAATGCTGTGAATATTGGCATGTTTTTTTAGACGAAGGCTGTGTCATGATACTTTACAAGACACGTAGATCGATGACGAACGAGGGGGTTCACCAATGAGAATGTCAATTAATGTTAGCCGTTGGGCTACATTGCTAATGGCGGCAGTTTTCGCAACAGCATGTAGTATTGATCCATATACCGGCGAAGAAAAGACCAGTAATACGGCTAAAGGCGCTGGCTGGGGTGCTTTGGGCGGCGCGGTATTGGGCGCGGCGGTATCAAGTAAAAGTGACCGTAAAAAAGGTGCGCTACAGGGTGCAGTAGTTGGTGCCGCTGCAGGTGGTGGCTACGGTTACTATATGGACCGTCAGGAGGCAAAATTACGAGCACGCCTTGAGGGTACTGGCGTTGGCGTTCAGCGTGTAGGCGATACCATTAAGCTAATCATGCCTGGCAATATCACTTTCGATACCGGCAGTTCAGCGATCAAAGGTGGTTTTACCGACGTGCTTGATAGCGTTGTATTGGTAGCGAAAGAATTTGATAAGACCTTAATGCAAATTAATGGCTTTACCGACTCTACCGGTAGTTTCCAAACCAACCAGTCATTGTCTGAGCAGCGTGCCGGCAGTGTTGGTCGCTATTTTATGAACCAAGGTGTTGCAGCAAGTCGTATCCGTACCACAGGCTATGGCCCGCGTGATCCGGTTGCAGATAACAGCACTGCATCAGGTCGTGAGCAGAATCGTCGCGTAGAAATTGAGTTGTTACCTACTCAGTAACCGGCGATTTATTCTTAGAAGGGCGTCATCCGTGACGCCCTTTTTTTGTCTAAATAAGCTTGGGGTCAAAGAAATGTCAAAAAATATCTACCGATTGTTGCTGGTTTTCACTGCAGTGTTGGCGCTGGCTGCTTGTGCCGCATTCAATCCCATTGAAAAGCCCCAAGTTGCAATCACTAATATTAAAATGGCGCCTGCCAATGGTTTTCAGCAAAAATTGCTGGTGGGTTTGCAGCTCGATAACCCAAATTCATTCGCGCTAAACCTAGGTCGATTGAGATACACGCTGGAATTGCAGGGCCAGTCACTCGCGGGTGGTAGTCTAAATGAAGCTATAAGCTTACCGGCAAATGGGCAGACCCAAATAGTTGTTCCCGTCGAGGTGAATTTGCTTAGCGGTCTTGGTGTCTTGAGTAAAATACTGGGCAATATGCAATCCGATCTCGATTACAAACTGAGTTTGACGGCTGCGGTGTCGAATTTTGGTCTGGGGGATATTACGATCAATAAAGTGGGTAAGGTCGGAATAGGTAGTTCTGCACCGTAAGCTATCGGGGCCGGTTTAGTGGCAGGCTTGCTAGCCTGCCACCGTATTTACTAAGCACTTTTAGCAGATTTACTTTTCTTGCCGCTGTCTAATTTGTCGTGAAGGCTAACAAGCTGCTGGGTTAACTTATGCGATGGCGCATAATGAATCAGCGGAATCTGCCTGCTGCGTGACTCCTTCATTTTAACCGAGCTGCTCAAATATTGATCAAAAATAGGTAGCCCGTCGGCTTTCATGCTTTCGATTAATTGGGTGGGCAAGCTGGCCTGAGCTTGGAACTGGTTAACGATTATCCCCTCAAGCTTTAAATCTGGGTTGTGGTCTTCGCGAATTTCTTCAACGGTTTCCATTAGGCCCATTAGCGCGCCTTGAGAAAAACTGTCGCAGTCAAAAGGAATCACCAGAGAATCCGCGGCAATAAGTGCCGAACGACTGTAAAAGTTGAGAGCGGGCGGTGTATCAATGTATATATGTTCGTATTCAGCTTGCAGCTTATTAAGTGCGTCGCGAAGTTTGTAAATTTTGTGGCGGGTCTCTAGCTCTCGCTCAAT
Organism: uncultured Zhongshania sp.; assembly: GCF_963975605.1. Taxonomy (NCBI): domain Bacteria; kingdom Pseudomonadati; phylum Pseudomonadota; class Gammaproteobacteria; order Cellvibrionales; family Spongiibacteraceae; genus Zhongshania; species uncultured Zhongshania sp. Next base: position 51,857 of record NZ_CAXBHN010000014.1, read on the forward strand.
CACGGCGAGCTCTGGGTGCGATGGCATTAAGTACAGGTTTTCAAACTCTGTTTCGTAAATACAATCGCTTGCGTCTTTGCTTTTGCCAAACAGCGACAATTTTTGTTTAAAGAAGTCGGCGGCATTGTCTTCAAGATCACGAAATTGTGAGCCAATTAGGTATTCACTGCTATTTCCCTGGATATCAAGGTCAATAAGAAGTGTCTTAAAGCCCTTCCACGCGCTTATTGCGGCTAAATTGCAGCTTATGCTGGTTTTGCCGACCCCGCCTTTCTGATTAAAGATTACCCGCTTCATTGCTTTATGCCCTGACGACGTATTACTGAGAAAAACTAAATCCTAGCAGCTCTCGTGCCAAGGTGCTATGGCCCTACTTTATGTGTTTTAGTGCCGCGGCAGTTTAGCTGGGCTGCGACGGTTTTTTACCAATCCATTCACCGGTGCGCAGTACGCCGAATAACAGAACCACAAGATAGCCTTCCAAGGGGTTTTTGTATTCTCGGTGGATGTCTTTGCGGAAAACGATGCATTCCAGCCCATGCGCGACAAGTAGGCCTATGCCGATCCACGTTATCCACTGGCTGTTCTCACCGAGCAGGGGAAAGACAAAATTTATAATGAATGCGATCCAGAAGCTGAGTTGAACAATTTTCAATAGCATTGTCATAAGACTTGAATCCTTCGTTATTCTTCTAAGTCGCTGCATAATGCCGCAATGAATTATGGGCTTCAAGTCCTGTTACAATCGCATTACTTAACATTTATTTAGATTGAGAAGATAACATTATGTATACCGGAATTGTGCACGGTGCCTACCCACTCGCGGCGGTGGTACGTAAACCGGGTTTGCATCAGCTATCCATTGACCTCCCGCCGCTATTGCTAGACGAGTTAGTCATAGGTGCCAGTGTTGGCTTAGATGGTGTATGCATGACGGTGACGGGTATTAATGGTGCACGTGTATCATTTGACGCCATGCAGGAAACCCTGTCTTTAACGACCTTGGGTGAGCTGAATGAAGGCGACGGTGTTAACGTCGAGCGTTCGGCTAAGCAGGGTGCAGAAATAGGTGGTCATAATATTTCTGGCCACGTTGATGGTTGTGCGGAAATAATTGCGATTGAAGAGTCTGAGAATAATTGCACGCTGCACTTTCGTTTGCCGCAAGGCTTGAGCAAGTACGTGTTCAAAAAAGGATTTATTGGCGTTAGTGGCTGCAGTTTGACGGTGGCAGATTATAGGCGCGATGAGGCTGAGTTCACGGTTTGTTTAATTCCCGAAACATTGCGGGTAACAACCTTTGCACATAAGCGAGTTGGTGATCGTGTAAATATAGAAGTAGACCGACAAACCCAAGTCATTGTCGATACGGTGGAGCGGGTATTGGCTGAACGGGGTAGTTAAAAGTGGCTCCAGCGTTTTACACCGGAGCCGCTATGGTTTTTACTCGCTAGGCATAAGGCTGTTGACGCGCTCTAATGCGTCGACATACTCAGTGACTAAGCGAAATATGACGGCGCGAGTCGATTCAACATGGTTGATTTGACCGACAACCTGACCGACAGGGTTAAAGGCGACTTTTTGGCAGTCGCCAACTGATGCGTAGCGTGCGGTGCGGCGAATACCATCACCACTTACCAGGCCTTGTAAGGGCATTCCCAGCGGGCTAGGAGTGTCAGCGCGCTCCCAAGCTTCGGTCCATTCGTTTTTCAGCATGCGGCAGGTTTTGCCAGTCCAAGACCGTGAGCGCACAGTATCTTCGCTAGATGCACTTAGCAGCGACTCTTTTTGGGCAGGTTCGGCGTGGGCTTCTTCTACCGTTAACCACAAGGAGCCAGTCCATACACCTGCACAGCCCATGCTCATTGCGGCTAGCATTTGCTGACCATTGCCGATACCGCCGGCTGCGAGTACTGGAACTGGTGCTGCTGCAGCCACGGCTTGCGGCCATAGTACAACTGAGCCAACGTCCCCAGCGTGTCCGCCGCCTTCGCCGCCCTGTGCAACGATAAAGTCTAGGCCGGCGTCCTTGTGGGCTTTAGCTTGTTTAACACGACCACATAGCGCGCCGACTAGACGGCCACTGTCTTGGATCATTTTAATTTTATCGGCTGGCGGAGTGCCGAGTGCATTGGCGATCAATTTGCATTTGGGGCGGGTTAGAGCCTCCATAAGCAGCGGGGTAGCGGTTGCTTCTGTCCAGCCCAATAAACCCATGTTTTTAGTGCCGTCTGGCCATTCAGGAACACCGGCATCAGCTAATAATTTTTGAGCAAAGTCGATATGTTCCTGCGGGACCATTTTCCACAGTTCTTTCTCGAGCTCCTCTGAGCTCATGTCGCCCATGCCTTCATATTTTTGCGGGATGACGATATCTACGCCATAAGGCAGGTCGCCGATGTGCTCATCGATCCAGTCTAATTCCGCTTTTAGTTCCTCGGGAGAGAATCCAACTGCACCTAAAACGCCAATACCACCGGCTTTGCTGACTGCAACAACTACATCACGACAATGCGTGAAAGCAAATATGGGGTATTCTATGCCGAGCTTTTTACATAATTCGGTATACATTTCGAGCCTCTGACTTTGTGTGGCGCGGAATATACGGCGCCATGAATTGACCCGATTAGTATTGCGGACACCCTAGGCGTCGACAATGGCTTAAGTAATCAATCGCCATTGACTAAAAAGATCAGTATTTTCAGCCCATAGTTGTGTTTGGTCTTGTGCGTTCATGCTTGGCAGAGTAAAACGTGAACCTACACCTTCGTATATCCCGTATAGGAACTTCGCTTAAAAATGGACAGAATGCCCTCCATAAGCGCACGTATTTTGCTTTTGCAGATTCGTCATCGTGCTCTGGATACGGAAATAACTGAGCTGGCTTTGAATCCATATCAAAACCAGCTGCTTTTGCAGCGCTTAAAGAAAGAAAAGCTGCGTATCAAGGATGAAATACAGTGGTTGAAAGACGAGCTTATTCCGGACCTAGATGCGTGAAGAGGGTCTGGCAGCATGCCTTGTGAGATATGTCTCACAAGGCATGCTGCTGTTATCTGCTTTTACTTCCTTAGCAAGCGGGCATAATAGGCAGCGTCAGGACGACTTAGGCATTCAACGGATTGGGTGCGACAATGGATGTCGAAATTATAGAAGCCGGAGCAATTGCTCCGGCTTTTTTTTGCATTGAGCTTTTGTGATGACTTGCTTAAGCTGCGCTCTTTCTTGAGCCTCCTGCAGCGATTTCCATTTTATGACAGTGCGCGTTTGCCATGATAGATCGTAACTTTGACGGTATCGCTGAGCGCTTCCAAAAGAATATCTATGGAAATGCCAAGGGGGAGCTGCGGCTGGCTTTGTGTTGGCGAGAGTTAATCGACAAGCTGCCTCTGTTAAGCGCAAATCATTCGATGTCGGTATGGGACGCTGGCGGTGGCTTGGGGCAAATGAGTGTTCGAATGGCTGAGCTAGGCCATTCAGTGTTGCTCAACGATATTTCTGCTGAGATGCTGGAATTGGCTCGCCATAGTATTAGTCAGGCTGGACTGACTTCACGTGTCGATATATCGAATACCGCGATACAGGCAATCAGTTCAAGCCCTATGTATCAGCATTCCTTTGATTTGGTGTTGTGCCATGCAGTGCTAGAGTGGGTCGCTGACCCTGAGGCCGTGATCTTTGCTTTGGTCAGGGGGATGCGCCCTGGGGCCTATCTGTCCCTGATGTTTTATAATCGCAATGCGCTTATTTTGAGTAATATGGCCAAGGGTAATCTCTATAAATTACGGGATAGAGATTTTGCAGGGCATCCCGGTGGGCTGACGCCGCCCGCGCCGCGACAGCCGCAAGAAGTAATAGAGCTATTGCAGCAGGCGGGACTTGAGGTGCTTGCTAAGCGCGGCATTCGCTTAGTTTACGATTTAATGCCGCGAGCAGTGCGGGCTGAGAGAAGTATCGACGATGTGCAGGCGCTTGAGTGGCAATATGGTGCAGAAGAGCCTTTCTGGTCGCTGGGGCGTTACGTGCATTTACTTTGCCGTTTGCCCCAGTCTTAACTTTAGGCGTCGCGAAAGCGAATGCCAAGTTTGTCGTACACGGCCCCTAGAATCCAAAGTGGCCCGATTAATAAAAACAAAATATCAGTAAAGAAGGATGGCTTTTGGGCTTCTTTCTTGTGGCCAATAAACTGAAAGACCCAAGCGATGATCCATATGGTGGCAGCGGGTATCCACAGTGGAAAAGCGACATAACTTTGGTAGGCCATAATTGCTGCGGCGAGGAGTAATACGAAGGGCAGCATGCCCAGCGCTAGCTTTCCCGATAAATAGCCGTAAAAGAACATGGCGCCAATTAATATAATCTGACCAAGATTGACAGGCGTGGCGGGTATTTGCACCAGCCACAGTAAGGCTACGGTGCATACGGCAATCGCCGGCACACACCAATAATGGATGCGTTTATTGCCTGGATTTTGGTGCGAAGCGTTATATTCGTCTAGCCATTGGGTCAGGTTGCGCACAGCAGATCTCCGCTACTCAATCAAAAAGCTTAAGCTAAGTGAATGATTAAAGTGGGTCAATGGCCTCATTGACATTGTGGTTTGACAATCTACGTCAGGTCGATGCGGATAAATGCGCGAGTTTTCTTGCGCCCGCCAAGGGCCGCTCCTAAGTCTAATAGACGCATTTGCAGGCCGTATTTTTTTACTAGCTGGCGATGCGCTAGCTGACTTTCGGCGTCATCGATTAAATGGGCACTGCCGTTAATATTATCGCCAAGTGGTTTGCCCGTCACAGTACACGGCGCTATTTTACATTCGCTAAAGTTGCGAACGCGTTTGACTTTGCCTGCTTGGCCGGCTGAAAAAATATAAAGTGTGTTGTCATCGCCGGCGCACCAAACTGGGGTTGCCACAAAACTGCCGTCCCGTTTTTTTGTACTGAACAAAATATAACTAGCTTGGTGTAATGGCGTCATGATGTTAAATCCAAAGGATATTGATAATTCCTAGTGTGCGTGGTGAATGCGTCACTTGCAATATTAGGGTAAAAGGCTGTTGGGGTTTGGTTCTTGGGAAGAGCTTGATAAGGGAATTAGCCGCCGATATTTGGCGGCTAATTTTACTTCTTATCTGAGTATGGAGATGGTTTTATTGTGACTCAGAAGAGTGTGGCGATGCAGTAAAACAAGCCTGTAAAAACGATGGAGATCAGGCTGAATTTTGCACCTTGCTGAGCTATGTTGCTAATTGTGCACGCGCTAACGGTGTGCGAGTTCATTTTTAAATCCTCTTTAGTAGAATGGTGTTAGATCAAGCTAACAAAGCAAGATGCAATGCCGACAGCAACAATCGCTAGTAGGCTGTATTTAGCGAGCAATTCGCCGATAATATTAGTGTCTTGGTTAAGTACTGCTTGTTGTAATTGAGTCATGGTAGTGCTCCGTCTATAAAGTTTTGTGTGTGTCTTGATGACGGAGTCAGTATACGAATAAGCAAGAAATAATTGGGTTACACCACGTGTGTCATAGCGCCGCTAAAATAATGTTGTTACATGTTTTTTTAATCATTTGGACAGAATGGCAGGTACGTAAAAACAAAGACTTAGCGCATCTATTACCGAATATTTAGACGGGTGTTATATGGGTGTAATGATGGCTCGCGAGTTAAATTGTTGTAATGACAGGGAAAAATCACCCGGCGACCGCAGTTTTTACTGATTACATTCCTGTGTGTAAGGCAAAATCTTTGAGAAGTTCGCCGATTAAAAAGGTCTCTACGGCGACAGCACCCCGGCTAAACCAATCCTCGGCTTCTGTTTTACTCCCTACTTCATAAATTAAAACAGGCCAGGGTAGCGTACTTAAATGGAGATCAATAGGTACGCAGTTGCGATCGCAAAAAAGAACCTCGGGTCGCAGTTCTACCAGTGCAGCTGATTGCGGATCTGGCCATACGTCAAACACGGCGCCAAAACGCTGCCAGCCCTCGTGCAACGCAAGGCGAAGAGCGCTGAGTTCAAAGCTGATCAGAATGCAGCGCGACGCGACGGGGCGCAGGGCATTGATAACGGCGTCTACTACAATTTGCTCGCCAAACTGAGTTAGGCTCTCTTCTTTGATTTCGACGTAGGCGTTGACTGCGGGATTGGTCTGCAGCAGGGCGACAATATCACTGAGTCGGCACATCGGATTATCGGGAAATGCATTGCCAAGGCGATAACTTTCGGTGGCAAAAAATGTGTCTAGCTCGGCGGCGGGATAATCCCAAATGAAGCCTTCACGCTGGCACATCCGCATTAAGTTGGCGTCGTGAAAAACATAGGGGACATGGTCTGCACTAAGTTGAACGTCGAGTTCAATATTCACAGCACCAGCCTGAATGGCTTTCTCAAAGGCGATGAGGGTGTTTTCTGGGTAGTGTTGGCGCCAGCCGCGGTGGGCTACAAAGTTCTCTACTTGCATATCAATTTCACCGCGTTTGGAATTTTATAACAGTATCCAATTTATCTTGGCTGGAATAAAGTGCGCGACTATTGTGGTATCAAAACCCCCAGTCGGCAATGACTACTGCTATTGGGTTTGCGAGCCTATAATGCGAGTCTAGCGACAACTATTTGGAGATCATATGTCTGCAGTATCGATAAAAGCCCTATTGGCGGGACAGCGTGAACCGGGTTGCGAGGTAACAGTTCAGGGTTGGATTCGCAGCCGTCGTGATTCAAAAGGTGGGTTTTCGTTTTTAGCTGTTCATGACGGTTCGGCCCAGTCGTCCATTCAAGTTGTCGCACCGGGTGAGCTTGCAAACTATGAGATTGATATTCTGAAGTTAACCGCTGGTTGCTCTGTCGTTGTTACTGGCGACTTGGTTGCCTCACAGGGCAAGGGGCAGAGTGTTGAAGTTCAGGCCAAGCAGATTGAAGTTTGTGGCTGGGTCGATGATCCAGATACCTATCCCATTGCCAAAAAGCGTCATAGTTTTGAGTATTTGCGCACAGTTGCGCATCTGCGGCCGCGCACTAATACCTTCGGCGCCATCACCCGAGTGCGAACAGTATTGGCGAATGCCGTGCATCGCTATTTTTACGAGCGCGGTTTTCAGTGGATTAATTCACCGTTAATTACGGCGAGCGACTGCGAAGGTGCAGGCGAAATGTTCCGCGTTAGCACCCTGGATTTAATGAATTTACCGCGTACTGATAATGGTAGTGTCGATTTCAGTGAAGATTTCTTCGGTAAAGAAGCCTTCCTCACAGTATCTGGCCAGTTAAATGCCGAGGCGTATTGTTTAGCCATGTCTAAGGTCTACACTTTTGGGCCTACCTTTAGAGCAGAAAATTCAAATACCAGCCGTCACCTCGCCGAGTTTTGGATGGTGGAGCCAGAGATTGCCTTTGCTAACTTAGACGATGACGCGGCACTGGCTGAAGATTTTCTGCGTTATTTGCTATCGCAAGTATTAGAGCATTGCGAAGACGATCTCGCCTTCTTTAATCAGTTTGTAGACGATGGCGTATTAGCTCGTTTGCAAAAAGTAGCGAGTACCCGTTTTGAGCGAATGGATTACAGCGACGCAATTACAATTTTAGAAAAATCGAAGAAGAAATTTGAGTTTCCTGTGCGCTGGGGCTTAGACATGCAATCTGAGCACGAGCGCTATTTGTGCGAACAGCATGTTGGCGGGCCTCTCATCGTGACGAACTACCCCAAAGACATTAAAGCTTTTTACATGCGCATGAATGACGACGAAAAAACCGTTGCCGCGATGGATGTGCTTGCCCCAGGCATTGGCGAAATTATTGGTGGTAGTCAACGTGAGGAGCGTCTCGATGTACTTGAGCAACGTATGGCCGAACAAGGACTGGATGGACTTGAGTGGTACCGGGATTTACGCCGCTACGGCACCGTAGCTCATGCCGGTTTTGGTTTGGGTTTTGAACGCCTGCTGAACTACATCACCGGTATGGAAAACATCCGCGATGCGATTCCTTTTCCGCGTACGCCAAAGCATGCCGATTACTGATTGATGCAGAATATAAGCTGCATTGCACGTCGACGCTCTTGGGCTTTAACTCAATGCTATTTTTCTGGAAAAAGAATGGCCTGGGTTTCAGAGTCCAAGATGTCAGCGAGCTTGTAATTCTTTAAAGCATCAAGAAACGCGTTCATGGCGTTATCTAACAAGCCCTTTAATTTGCAGCTGCGTATTATGCGGCAGGGTTGCTCGCTGCAATTAATCGGTTTTAGCGTGGTTTCAAAATGGCTAACCACATCTATCAGCGCTATTTCCTCGGCTGGCTTTCTTAAGCGAATGCCTCCTCCTTTCCCCCTTAATGCTTCTACATAACCTAACCTAACCAACTGCATAACTACTTTCGAGATATGGTTCGTGGATATGTCGTAATAGTCGCAGATATGCTGAATAGTCGTCATTTGGTCGCTGGGTAGGTGGCCGAGAAATATCAAGGTTCGAAAAGCATAGTCTGTCTGTTTGCTAAGTTTCATCGTTAGAGGGTTGCGTTGAGGTAAATGGTGGGAGTACTATACCTCTTTTAAAGATGCATTTAAATTGCATGTTATTGCTGGAGTTGATTGATATGACAACATTGTATGAGCGAATTGGTGGTGAGACGGCGGTTGACGCGGCGGTTGATATTTTCTATGACAAGATTATGGCCGACGATCGAATTAAAGCATTTTTTGAAAATATCGATATGTTCGCGCAGGCGCGCAAGCAAAAACTATTTTTAACGATGGTGTTTGGTGGCCCGAGTGAATACACCGGCCGTGATATGCGAGGTGCGCATGCGGGTATGGGGATTGATGATGGCCATTTTAACGCCGTGGTTGAAAACCTGGCGGCCACATTACAAGAGTTGGGTGTGAGCGATGGGGATATTGCTGAAGTTGCAAAAATAGCAGAAAGTGTTCGCGATGATGTGCTAAATCGCTAATAAAGTAACGGTTAGCTATTGCTGTAAAGTGCGACTCGATTCTGGTGTTATCGTGGGCAGAATCGAGTCGAACTCGCACTATAAACTTGATAATAAAATCGTTGTTGCTAGGCAACCAATAAAAACATCAATTTGCGCTGGAAATCGTCTAGCTCAGATGTTTTTACCCTTACCAGCTGTTCCAGCTGGAAGGATTGCTTGTCGTTAAACAGGCGCAGGGTGTCTGCGTCGAAGCTCAATTTTTCAGGAATAGTGCGAGCTTCCACAAAGCCGCTGATACCGGTATCAAGTAGTTCAACGGTGAAGCCGCCGCCGTTCACGTGAGCAATGCGAGCTTCGTAAACGGTGTCGGTAGTGTTGCGGGCTAGGTACTGATATTGCAACCACTGTTCCATTTGCTTGCTAGCCTGTCTTCCGTTGCGGATTGCGTCTTGCAGTGCCGCGAGTTCTGCTTCATTGGGCAAAGTTGGTGTCGTGTTATTAAGTTTGGCGCGTATGCAGCGTTGAACTAATAGGTCACTATATTTGCGGAGTGGCGAGGTAAATGTCGTGTAGCACTCTAAGCCGAGGCCGAAATGCGGTTTTGCTTCCACGCTTAGCTCTCCTGGCTGTAGCATCCGCGCAAATATACTGCGTAGGGGTAGAGCAGATTCGCTGTGTTCGCAGGCTTGGATGAGTGTCTTATAACCAGATAAGCTTTCGAATTGGCAGTCGGCTAAATTAGGGATTTCCTTGGCGATGACGGCACGCACATTGTCGTAGCGATCCTCGCGTAGTCCGGCGTGAGAAACATAGAGGGCTGGCGAATCTGCTAGCCATAGCGCTGCGCTGCGGTTGGCCGCCAACATGCATTCTTCTACTAAGCGGTGCGCGTCGTTGCGCTCAATTTTAGTGATGCTTTCAATTCTGCGCTGCTCATTCAGTTGGAAATGGAAGTCAGCCTGTTCGGGCATCACAATGTGGTGTTCGCTGCGGTATTGTCTCAGCGCGAGGCTGGCGGCATACAAATCTTTCAGACAAGTTTGACCTAAGTCCATGTCACCATGGAGGTCGGCGTTAACGTCGTGGTAGCTCAATTTAGCTCGCGATTGAATCATCGCTTCGCTAAATTGAATGTCGCTGATTGCGCCGTCTTTACCGACCTGTACGCGGCAAACGATGGCGGCACGATCTTCATTTGCAACCAGTGAGCAGCTTCCCTGAGAGACGGGGTTTGGTAGCATCGTTTGGGTGAAGCCGGGTAGATAGACTGTGTTGGCGCGCTGTAAGGCGGCTCGGTCTAGTGGGCTGCCTGGTGCTATAAAGGCGCCAGGATCGGCTACCGCAATGTACAGAGTCCAGCCACTGTCGTTGGCTTGGGCCCAAAGTGCATCGTCGATATCGCGGGTTTCCGCTGAGTCGATGGTAACAAAAGGAATGTCGCGAAGATCGCTGCGGTTCGCGGCGTTTAGGTCATCGCCAATGCTGCTGTCCTTCGGCCAATCCTTCGGTAATTTGAATTTGCGTTGGGTGTATTTACCTTCAATACCGGGGTTGTCGGGACTGCCGATATTCTCTAAAACTTTGACCTGCGACTTGCCATCTTTAAAGGGGTGCTGAGCTACCTGGCAGTATAGAAAGTCGCCTTCGCTGCATTTTTTGCGTTGCGATGGCGGAATGAAAAGTAGCTTATTGAAGCGCGGTAAGTCTGGTTCGATAAAGTGCCCTTGGCCGCGCACCACATAGCGTCCAGTGAAGCAGTCTAGCGGGCTGTCTAGTAGTTTTTCTAATTCCGCTTTGAACTTGCCTTTGTCGTCGGTGAGAACGTTGATGCGAACCCTGTCACCGGGGAAAACCCGTTGCATGTCGTCGGGAGCAAGAAATACATCGCGACCGTCGTCTAGACGTACAAATCCAAACCGCCGCTGGCTGCCGCGGACTTCGCCGTCGCCTTGATCTTTGGATTCAACGATTTGGGTTTTTAGCTGGCTGAGCTGTTGCAAGGCATTTTTGTCGAGCATGGATCGATGGTACCTGTGTTCGGGTCGCGAAAAAGGGGTACAGGGTAGCGGAAATGCGTGGCGGAGTCTTCCGATATCACCGTAATAACGGTTGACAATCATGGCCATCGCTTTTAATAATCAAGCTACGCTGTGTTGTATGGAAAGGTATATTGCCGTCACACCTTCTTGGCCTTCGGGCTTACAGTCACACCCCCTTTGCGCGCTGTACCCGCTCAGCCTCGCTGTATCAGCCCTACGCTCTGCGAGCTGGCATTTTCGTCCCTGGTTTTCCCCTTATCTGGTTCCGTAAACTGGCCCTGCTTGGCAGTAATCGGTGTCGGCTTTCTTTTTTGTTGTTAACAGAGAGTGCCCTATGGAAAAAATCTTTGTTCTTGATACTAACGTGTTACTGCATGACCCAATGGCGCTGAGCGCCTTTCATGAGCATCGGGTGGTTATCCCGATGACGGTGCTGGAGGAGTTAGATCATATCAAGGACAGGCGCGACAAAGATGTAAGTCGCGAGGCGCGAATAGCGATTAACGCCATCGATAAAATTCTATTCAACGCGAGCCCCAAGGCAATTCAAGAGGGGGTTCCTATTCCTAATGCGCGCAGCGATAGGGGTAATGGCACGTTGGCCATATTTCCTGATCAATTAATTAATCATGATGTACCGGCGCCGTATCTTGATGGCAGTCAACAGCAGGCAAATGACAATCGCATTATTAATGTGGCGCTGCATTTACAGGTAAAGAATCCCAAGGCTTATGCGTGCTTAGTCACCAAAGATATCAATATGCGCTTGAAGGCCAAGGGTTCGGGCCTGGAGAATGTAGAGGACTATCGCAAGGATCGTGTCCTGGAAGATATTCAATATATGGCAAAGGGTTACGAACATTTGCCGGGCAATTTTTGGGACCAGGTCGACAAGGTTGATACTCTGAGAGAGGGTGGGCAAACTCTTCATGTACTGAATCGCGCCGTGTTGCCAAAGGTGCATATCAATGAATTTTTATACGATGATAGCGGCTTTGCCAGTATGGTCAGGTCAATAGATGAAGACAAACTGGAGCTGCTTGATTTAAGCCGAGATCAGCTAATGCATCAGCGGATGTGGGGCTTGAGTCCGCGGAATTTTGAGCAGGCTATGGCCTTCTTTTTAATTTCCCGGCCGCATATCGATATGACGGTGCTCACTGGCCCCGCCGGCTCAGGTAAAACACTCATTGCACTGGCTTACGGTTTGCACGCGATTTTAGAAGAAAAGCGTTTTGATAAGATGATAGTGGCGCGCTCTACTCCGCCAATGGCTGAGGATATCGGCTTTCTTCCCGGCACCGAAGAAGAAAAAATGGCGCCGTGGTTGGCGGCATTTGAAGATAACCTCGAAGTCTTGCACGGTACGGACGAGTCTCCTTATAGCAGCATCGAATATGTTAAAGACAAGGCCAATATTCAGTTTAAATCATTGAATTTTATGCGCGGACGCTCCTTCAATAATGCCTATATTGTGATAGACGAGGCGCAGGGGCTGACGCAGTTTCAATTGAAATCAATAATTACCCGGGTGGGTGTTAATTCAAAGATTGTGGTGCTGGGAAATTTAGCCCAGATCGATAATAAATATATTTCGCCGCTGACCTCGGGGCTTACCTATCTTGTTGAAAAGAGTAAAAACTTTGAGCACGCTGGGGTTATGCATGTTAACGGTATTGAGCGCTCGAGATTGGCCGCATTTGCAGAGGAGAATTTGTAAGCATTGGACCGGAGCTTCGCGGCTGAGGGTTGTGGTGGGCTTTGCCATTACACCCTAGCTTCGCTCCATGTCAATACGGTTAAATGCGTCTTTGAGTAGGGCTGCAAGCGGCGTATGGTGATAGTTTCTAAAACCACGTTGGCGATTGAGGCTATGACACTTATTCAGGAACAGCGCGACGGGCGCCCAGCAATCCCTGAAAATGCGCTCGATTTGCTAACAGATATGCAAAAAGCAGCTCTGCGTCGCATCGAAAACTTTGGCTGGACACTTAAATTTATTCGGCAGCCCAGTTTTGAACCACCACTCGTGGTCGTTGAAAACTCGACTGGCGTCAATATCGGCGTCTTAGAAGAGGACGGTGGGGTGAATCTTAGTCCGCGAATTATATTGCGTGATTAACCTTAATTAAAAAATTTAACGACCTGCTCGTCGGGGTCGCGGCTCGCCTTGTTCTCATCCAGTTTTTGCAGATATCTCTTCCACAATTCATCTTGTTGATCGCAGAGTTCGCGCAAATACGTCCACGAAAAAATACCGCTGTCATGACCATCGCTAAACACCAGTTGCAGGGCATAATTGCCGACTGGAATTAGTTCGGTGATGCTGACCTTGAGCTTCCCTGTCTGCAGGGTTTCTTGACCCGCCCCGTGACCGCGCACCTCTGCTGACGGTGAGTGCACGCGCAGGAACTCGCTACTGAGTGAAAACCTGTCGCCGCTGGCGTAGCTAAGCTCTAGCTGCTGAGACTGTTTGCGGAATTTAATATCGGTGGGCGCTTGGCTCATGGTGTGATTTCTGCCTATGTAGAGGTTTCAAGCTGGGCATGCGTCGGGCGCCAGACCTCTGGCGCCCGACGTGAAGTTAAAGAATAAAGCGGCTTAAATCTTCATCTTTTGCCAATTCACCGAGCTGCTCTGAAACATAATCTCCGTCAATGGTGACAGTTTGCGCTTCACCGGCATCGAAAGAAATACTTTCCAGTAAGCGTTCCATCATGGTGTGCAGGCGGCGGGCGCCAATATTTTCAGTGCGTTCATTCACTTCCCACGCGGTTTCGGCAATGCGACGAATGCCGTCTTTGGTAAATTCTATTTTCAGGCCCTCGGTGGCGAGCAGTGCTTGGTACTGCTCAGTCAGTGAGGCGTGGGGTTCGGTGAGAATACGCTCAAAATCTTCTGGTGTGAGGGCGGATAATTCTACTCGAATCGGTAAGCGGCCCTGCAATTCCGGTATTAAGTCTGAGGGCTTGCTTAAGTGAAACGCACCAGAGGCAACAAAAAGAATATGGTCGGTGCGAATCACGCCGTGTTTGGTGCTCACGGTACAGCCTTCTATAAGAGGCAGTAAATCGCGTTGTACACCTTCTCGTGAAACGTCGGCGCCGCCGGTTTCCTGGCGTTTTGCTACCTTGTCAATTTCATCAATAAAGACAATGCCATTTTGCTCTGCGGCTTCTAATGCGCGAGACTTTAGGTCTTCCTCATTAATCAGCTTGGCGGCTTCTTCATCCTGGGCCTGTTTGAGCGCAGCTTTAACGCTCATGCGGCGGGTTTTCTTTTTGTCGTTACCTAGCTTGGAAAACATACCCTGTAGCTGGTTGGTCATTTCTTCCATGCCGGGCGGTGCCATAATCTCCACGCCGATGGGGCTTGCGTTCAGCTCGATATCGATCTCGCGTTCGTCGAGTTCGCCTTCTCGGAGCTTCTTGCGAAATAGTTGGCGGGTGTTGTCAGTGCGCTCTTCGCCATTGCTCTCGCCGCGAGCGGGGGGCAACAGAATGTCGAGTATGCGTTCCTCTGCGGCATCGGCGGCGCGGTGTGCAACTTGCTCCATTGCTTGTTCGCGATAAAGTTTTATTGCCACGTCTACCAAGTCTCTGACGATGGACTCGACATCGCGACCCACATAGCCTACTTCGGTGAACTTGGTGGCTTCTACTTTAATAAATGGCGCATTCGATAGCTTGGCAAGGCGGCGGGCGATTTCGGTTTTACCGACACCGGTGGGGCCGATCATCAAAATATTCTTTGGGGTGATTTCATTGCGCAGTGATTCTTCTAGCTGCATGCGCCGCCAGCGATTGCGCAGGGCGATGGCCACGGCGCGTTTTGCGTCGTTCTGGCCAACAATGTGTTTGTCGAGTTCGTGAACAATCTCGCGGGGCGTCATATTAGACATTAGTTACTCCGAGGGCGCGTTGGCGCTTAGTATTCTAGTGATTCGATGGTGCGGCTGTGATTGGTGTAAATGCAGATGTCGCCCGCAATCGTTAAGCCTTTTTCTACAATGTCGCCAGCGCTTAACTCAGTGTTGTCCATGAGGGCGCGGGCGGCTGCGGTCGCGAAGGAGCCGCCGGAACCGATGGCAATCATATTGTCTTCGGGTTCGATAACATCGCCGTTACCACTGATGACGAGGGTGGTTTCTTTGTCCGCCACAATTAGCAGCGCTTCTAGTTGGCGCAGTGAGCGCTCGCTCCGCCAGGCTTTGGCTAGCTCTACGGCGGCGCGAACTAATTTACCGGAATGTTTTTCGAGCTGAGCTTCAAATAGTTCAAAGAGGGTAAAGGCGTCGGCGGTACCGCCGGCAAATCCTGCCAGCACTTGATCTTTATATAAGCGGCGGACTTTACGGGCATTGCCCTTCATTACAGTGTTGCCCATGGTGACCTGGCCGTCGCCACCGATGACAACTTGATTGTTACGGCGAACGGAGAGAATTGTGGTGCCGCGAAACTGTTCCACGCGGGACTCCTTATCGTTAAAAAGGTGGGTTTATTGGGTGTTGATGACCCTGGCAGTCTGCTAAAAGATGTGGGGGCGCCCCTGATGATTTCAAGGGCGTGCTGCGCGGTTTCGGGTCGCGCTATTTCTTTTGGCGGATAACCAGGGTGTCGATGCTTTCGTTAATTAACTTGCTGCGAGCATCGGTAAGTGTGTTGTGAGACTGGAAGGGGCCAACGTAAACGCGGTGCCAGCGGTCGCCATTGGCTTCCACGGATTCGACTTTAGCGTCTAGGCCCAAAAGTAGTATTTGCGCTCTGCGGCGATCGGCGTCGGCGCCCTGTCTGAAGGAGCCCGCTTGCAAAATATAGCGCTCGTCACTGATATCTTGTTTCACTGCCGGTGGTTTGTCAGCGGTTTTGATGGCGGTTGCGGGTTTGGCGGCCGGACGTTGCTCGTCGGTTACGATAACTTCGCGCTCAGGCAGCACGGTAAAGAAATCAAACTTGGTATTGGTGGTGACGTCTTTGCGGTCTTGTTGGGCTTTTTCTTTTGCGGCGGCGGCCTTGGTTTCTGCTAATTTGGCTTCGCGCTCGGGGTGCTTGCTGATGACGGTAGAGTAAACCAGTACCGAGCAAATAATACCGGCGATAAAGCCAGTACCCAGCAATGCCGATGCCGGAAGCCCCTGCCGCTCGGGGCTGCGAGTTGCGCCGCGAGTTGTCTTCTTTTGTGTTGCCATGCCTTACATTTCCTCTGGGGCGGATACCCCCAGCAGTGTCAATCCGTTATTTAATACCTGCTGCACTGCGCAGGCCAGGGTAATACGAGCGTCGCGTACGGCAGCTTCCTCGCCCAGCATTTTATGAGCGTTGTAATAGGTGTGAAAGTCACCCGCCAACTCTCGTAAATAGTGCGCGAGCGCATGGGGTTCAAACTGCTCGGCCGCGTTGCTAAGAATTTCCGGGTAACGGGATAATTTAACCAACAAATCCTTTTCAACTTCGTGACTCAGCTCTGATAAATGGGTAAGACCTGATTCTGCGTCCCAGGTTTCGCCCTGCTCGGCAAGCTTGCGCAAAATACTGGCAACCCGAGCGTGAGCGTACTGAATGTAGTAGACCGGATTGTCTTTGCTCTCTGATTTAGCAAGCTCCAGGTCAAAATCTGTTGCCTGATCGGCCTTGCGCATAATATAGAAAAACCGCGCCGCGTCGTTGCCCACGTCGTCACGCAATTCTCGCAGGGTAACGAAAGAGCCGGAACGGGTGGACATTTGCACTTGTTGGTCGCCGCGATACAGCGACACGAACTGCACCAGTCGCACCACGAGTTTATCCGGATCAATATTGAGTGCCTGCAGTGCTGCCTTCACGCGGGCAATATAGCCGTGGTGGTCGGCACCCCAAATATTTACCACGGTGTCAAAACCGCGCTCAAATTTATTGAGATGGTAGGCGATGTCAGAGGCGAAATAGGTGGTTTGACCGTTGTCGCGTTTTACCACGCGGTCCTTGTCATCGCCAAAGCGAGTGGACATAAACCACAGCGCGCCGTTGCGCTCTTCGATAAAACCGTTGTCTTGCAGTTTGCGAATGGCGCGATCAACCTGGTCGGGGTCTTGGGTTAGGCTGCGCTCAGAGAACCACTCTTGGTACTCAATGCCGAACTCAGCAAGGTCAGTGCGGATGTCGCCAAGAATCGCATTGAGGCCCTTATTAAAGGTGATGTCGTAATTGTCACCCAGTAGCGCTTTGGCGCGATTGATCAAATCGTCAATGTGCTTTTCTTTGTCACCCTCTGGTGCGTCAGCACGGACACTCGCGAATACATCGCTGGTGCTGTGGTGCAAAATCTTGCCGTGCTCAGCTAATAATTCGCGACCGTAGTCGGCGATATAGTCGCCTTGATAGCCGTTGCTTGGAAACGTGATGTCTTCGCCGCAAGCTTGTAAGTAGCGCAGCCACACGCTGGTGCCGAGTATGTCCATTTGGCGACCGGCGTCGTTGACATAGTATTCGCGGCATACCTTATAACCAATGGCTTCCAGCATATTGGCAACGCTTGCGCCGTAGGCTGCGCCACGGCCGTGGCCGACGTGAAGTGGACCGGTCGGGTTGGCCGAGACAAATTCTACCTGAACTGATTTTTCGCGACTTGCTTGGCGACCAAAGTGACTGCCCTGCGCGAAGATGTCGTGCAGCACCTGGAAGTTGCTCTCTTCATTGACGAAGAAATTAATAAAACCGGGGCCGGCAATCTCGACTTTAACGATGTCGCTGGTGGCGGGCAGCGCGTCAACGATTTGCTGGGCAATCGCGCGCGGATTTGATTTAAGTGGTTTTGCCAGAGTCATGGCAATATTGCTGGCAAAGTCGCCGTGCGCCTTGTCTCGTGTGTGTTCGACCTGAATATTTACCGCAAGCTCGTCTGGCCAAGATTGGGCGCTGCGCAAGGTTTGCAGTGCCTGCTGTATATGTTGGGCGACTTTCTCTTTCATGGTGGGGCAAAAACTCTTTGGTCGAAACAAGGCCGCGTATTATCACTGTTTACGCGGCACGCTGCCAGTGCTGGAGGCGTTTGCTGTGGTCTGATTAGTACCTAAAAGAGGTCGATAGGGTCTACGTCCACCGACCAGCGCAGATTCTGCGGCTTGTTGAGCTGGTCGCCGATATGGCAGGCCGTGTGCAGCTGAGTATGCAGTAGGCTGCGGCGTTCGGCCTGTAAAATAAGGGCCGCCCGAAAACGTCCCGCCTTGCGTGTCATTGGCGCGGGCAGTGGGCCGACAATGCTCCACTGGGTATCGCCAAGTGGCAGCGCTGCTTTGATTTGTTCGAGAAAGTCTTCTGCGCCTTGCAGCGACGTCGCATCTGCGCGAATAACAGCGCTGAAGCTGATCGGCGGTAGTGAAAAAAGTTGGCGTTCGGCGAGTAATTGTTGGGCGAAAGGCTGGTAGCCACTGTTGACCAGCGCTTGCAGCGCCGGATGATCGGGGCAGTGGGTTTGAATATATACCGTGCCGGGCTTGTCGGCTCGCCCGGCTCGGCCGGCGACTTGAATCAAGAGCTGACCGCTGCGCTCTGGACCTCTGAAGTCGGCACTGAATAGGCCGCCATCGATATCGACAATACCCACCAGAGTGACATCTGGAAAGTGATGGCCCTTGGCCAGCATTTGGGTGCCAACCAAAATGCAGGGTTTGCCGGTGCGGATATCGTTCACCAGCGATTGCATGCTGCCTTTTGCGGAGGTTGTGTCGCGGTCAATTCGATAAATCGGCACGTCCGGGAAGTGTCGTCTTAGGCTTAACTCTAAGCGTTCGGTGCCTGGGCCTTGATATATAAGTTGGTGATTGTGGCACTGAGGGCAGATGGTCGGTAGTGGCTCGCTGGCATCGCAGTGGTGACAGCGCAGCTCGCGGCGGCCAAAGTGCACTGTCATTTTGGCGTCGCAGGATTGGCAGTTTGCCAGCCAGCCGCAACTATGACACTGCAGCTGGGGTGAGAATCCTCGTCTATTTAAAAACACTAAAGCCTGATTGCCAGCATTTAATGTGCGAGTGGTGGCGTCGAGCAGTGATTTGCTCAGGCCGTCGTCAAGGGATTCGTTGCGAATATCTAATAGGCGAATGGATGGTGCGCTGGCTCCGCCGGCCCGCTCACGTAATTCAAGCAGCCGGTAACGACTTTGGGCAATATTGTGCAAGCTGTCTAAGCTTGGCGTGGCGCTGCCAAGCACTACTGGGCAGTGGTGATCTGATCCGCGTTTCACCGCGATGTCTCTTGCAGAATAACGCCAGCCATCTTGTTGTTTGTAAGAGGCGTCGTGCTCTTCGTCAACAATGATTAGGCCCAGTTTATCGAATGGAGTGAATACCGCTGACCGGGTGCCAAGCACGATTTTATGCTCGCCAGACTGTATCTTTTGCCAGTTATGCAGGCGTTCGCCGTCGCTTAGTCCAGAGTGCAAGGTGCTGACGTTGGCCGGAAAGCGTTGTTCAAAGCGCTGCAGTGTTTGCGGTGTTAGGCCAATTTCTGGAATCAGCACTAACACTTGTTCACCCCGCGCAAGGCAGCTTTCAATAGCGCGAAGATACACTTCGGTTTTACCGCTACCGGTTACCCCGTCTAGTAAAAAGCGTTCGAAGCGGCCTAGCGTCGCCGTTATTGCGCCTACTGCTGCCTCTTGCTCGCGATTCAATGTCGGTTTTTCGGCCTGCAGGTGACCGGTGTTTGCGCTGGGAGCATCCGCCTTGCTCAGGTAGCCGCCATCTATTAAAGGGTTGAGAATGTTGTTGCTATAGCCTAAGTCTTTAATTTGTCGGCGCGACAACTGCCCGGATTGCTGGACGATAGCAAGCAGACTGCGCTGTTTGTGAGCGCGTGTCGACAAGGGCGGTAGGGTGTGAATTTGATCGCTGCACTGCCAATATTGCGCGGGCTTTTCCTTGGCTTGTTCGGCTTTGCGCAATGTGACAGGAAGCATTTGTTGGATGCAGTCGCCGATGGGGTGGTGGTAGTACTCCGCCCCCCAGCATCCTAACTCAACTAGGTCCGGTGGCAGTGTTGGCCGAGTGTCGAGCACCTTGAGCACGGCTTTCATTTTGTGGCTGGGGATGTCGTTGCTGACGTCGGTGGCAATAATAACTCCGACCAAGCGTCTGGGGCCGAATGGAATGGTCACCCGCATTCCGATCTCGGGGTCTAGCTGTAATGTGTCTGGCCACAGGTAGTCAAAACCTCGGCGCAGCGGGCAGGGGACGGCGATAGTGACAAGTTTCGACATGAAAAAGCGGTTTCGCTACAACAAAGAGCCACAGTGTATAAGAAATAGTGCGGCGGTAAGAGTCTCGTTTTTAGCCCACGGCGCGCCTTGCTTGCTTCTTGAACAATTTCTGTTAATATTCGCCGCCTGAATTTCAAGCTATTTTTTAAGCTTGTCAGCCCTGCGCGGTGCCCGGCAAAAGATCGGGTGGCGGCGACCAATGAGGAAAGACCCATGAAAGCAGATATCCATCCGAATTATGTTGCTATCAACGTAACGTGCAGCTGTGGTAACGCCTTTGAAACGCGTTCTACCTTAGGCCAAGCGCTTCACGTTGACGTATGTGCAGCTTGTCACCCGTTCTATACCGGTAAGCAGAAAATGCTTGATACTGGCGGCCGTGTTGATAAGTTCCGCAAGCGTTTCGGCAGCCGTGGTACCACTAAAGCGTAATATCGCAGCAGTGCTTGGTGGTCTGCGAGTGCAGCCACACTAAGAAAGTGCCTGGTTAAAAATTTGACCGGGCATTTTTGTTTACAGCGTTTGTGTTTGAATATGTAAGTCAGATGTCGCGGTAGCGACTGGTACATTTCGCGCGAGCTTATCGCTAGTGCAAATCACGATGATGTATCCGCTGCCAGCTTTGGGTAAGTAGGTAGTCGGGTGTTGTCGACGAACACATAAATCTTCTTGTCTCGCGGCAGTGCGGCGTTGTCATACAAAGTTATTGTTTGAGCGAATACTTTTACAAATGCGTTTTCATCTTTTGTGAAAAGGCTAAAATCGGGAAATAAAGAATGTCCAAAGATGTGAAACAAGCGGCTCTGGATTACCACTCTCTCCCCACGCCGGGCAAAATCGGCATCATGTTGACCAAGCCCGCTGAAACTCAGTATGACTTGTCGCTGGCCTACAGCCCCGGCGTCGCAGAGCCAGTGCGTGAAATCGCCAAAGACCCACTTAACGCGTACAAGTACACCAGCAAGGGTAATCTCGTTGCGGTGATTTCAAATGGCACAGCAATTTTGGGACTAGGTGATCTAGGTCCGCTGGCCAGCAAACCCGTAATGGAAGGCAAGGCGCTATTATTTAAGCGTTTCGCTGATATTGATTCGATTGATATCGAAGTGGATGCGGAGGATAGTCAGGCGTTCATCGATACCGTTAAACGCATCTCCATCACCTTTGGTGGTATTAATTTAGAAGATATCAAAGCGCCAGAGTGTTTCGAGATCGAGCGCGTATTAAAAGAGATCTGCCCGATACCGGTTTTTCATGATGATCAGCACGGCACCGCTATTGTGACAGCAGCGGGCATGCTGAACGCGTTAGAGATTCAGGGCAAGAATATTGAAACCGCAAAAATAGTTTGCCTGGGTGCGGGTTCCGCCGCCATTGCCTGTATGAAATTGCTGGTGAGTTTAGGTGCGCAATATAAAAATATTTTTATGATCGATCGCCGTGGTGTAATTTACCCTGGGCGCGCGGGCTTAAACCAATATAAAGAAGAATTTCAAAACGATACCGATGCGCGCACGCTAAGTGATGCCATTAAAGATGCAGACGTATTTGTCGGCTTGTCAGGCGCAGATTTATTGAGCGCAGAGATGTTGCTTTCAATGGCACCTAAGCCAATCGTATTTGCCTGCTCTAATCCAGATCCAGAAATTCAGCCTGAGCTGGCGTTGTCGGTACGTGACGATTTAATCATGGCGACGGGGCGTTCGGATTACCCCAACCAGGTAAACAATGTATTGGGCTTCCCCTTTATTTTCCGTGGTGCTTTGGACGTGCGTTCAACGGCGATCAACGAGGAGATGAAGATTGCCGCGGTCCACGCTATTCGTGAGCTGGCAAAAGAAGATGTACCGCAGGTGGTTATAGATGCCTGTGGTGTGGGTGAGCTTTCGTTTGGCCCCAACTACATTATTCCCAAGCCAGTTGATCGCCGTTTGTTAGGTAAGGTGTCTGCCGCGGTTGCACAGGCAGCCGTTGATAGCGGTGTCGCTCAGTTGCCGTACCCTGCGCATTATCCTTTGAGTTAAACGTTTCGTTTGATTCTAAAAGCCGCCTCGCTTTATTGCAGACGGCTTTTTTTATGGTTGGAGTTTAGGGGCTTTAATTTGTTTTTGGCGTCGCGTTTTGGGCAATAATGTCTTGGATGCGGCCTCGCAACCACTCATGGGCGGTGTCGTTGCTGGCGCTGCGATGCCAGTACATCATCATTTCTAGGGCTGGAATTTTGAGCGGTAGCATCGCAGTGTGCAGCGCTAAAAACTGTTGGAAACGCTGGGCTAAATGCAGTGGTAAGGTGAGAAATAAATCTGAGGTGGCGACAATATGGCTTGCCGAATAGTAGCTCTGCCCTCGTAAAATAATATGCCGGTTCAAGCCTTTGCGATTGAGAGTGGCGTCTTCTAATACAACACCACGACTGCGGCCAGACACGGTAATGTGACCTGCATTTAGATATTGTTTCAAGCTGAGGGTTTGCCCGCTTAAGGGGTGATCTTGGCGCATAAGTACGCATAAATTATCTTTGAATAAAAATTGCTGCTGGATACTGTTATCGACGGGCTGTGGAATATCCACCGCCATAGACACTTCGCCGCTGATTAATTGGCGGCTGAGTTGATCGCGGATCAGGCGCTGGCTTTGCAATTTAATACCGGGCGCATGCCTCTGTAATTGGGTAATTAATTCTGGCAGCGCGACAAATTCTATGGGGTCGCCCATGCAGATAGTGAACTGACGTTTTGATGTGCTGGGGTCAAATTCCTGACCTTTGTGCAGGCTTTCCTGCAGGGTTATTAGCGAGTTGGCGATATCACTGGCGATACTGTCGGCAAGGGGGGTTGGCGCAATGCGGCGACCACGGCGCACAAATAGTGGGTCGTCAAAATGCTCTCGCAGTCTGGCAAGGGCGTTGCTCACTGCCGGCTGCGTAATGTGAAGGTCTTTTGCGGCCTCGGTTAGGGAGTTGGCGCGGTAGACCGCATCAAAGACTTTAAATAGGTTTAAATCCATAGTGCTCACTCGCCAATACATTCACTATAGTGATTATATGTCATTTATAAAATAAATTAGACTGATGTGTTGATGGAGTCTATCTTTAATCGGATAACCACAGGAGAGTATTCATGGACTTTAGTCACAGCCCCCGTTGCCAAGAACTCATTGATCGTGTGCGCGCTTTTATAAAAGATCGTATCGCGCCGGTAGAGGCAGATTTAATGCCTGACATATTGGCGGGTAACAGTGGTGGCGACTGGACCCAATGGCGGGTGGATCCAAGAATCGAAACCCTCAAAAAAGAAGCCAAAGAGCAGGGTTTGTGGAACCTGTTTTTGCCCGACGAAGAGCGCGGTGCGGGATTGTCGACCCTCGAGTACGCGCCCTTAGCGGAAGAAATGGGCCGCTCCCATCTCGCGCCCCAGGTGTTTAACTGCAACGCGCCAGACACCGGCAATATGGAAGTGTTGTGGAAGTATGGCAGCGAAGAGCAAAAGCAGCGCTGGTTAGAACCACTGCTAGAGGGCGAAATTCGCTCGGTATTTTTTATGACCGAGCCGGACGTGGCGTCCTCTGACGCGACGAATATGGAAGCGACCATCATAGAAGATGGCGATGATCTGATCCTAAATGGAAAAAAATGGTGGTCTAGTGGCGCAGGTGATCCGCGCTGTGAAATCGGCATTTTTATGGGCGTCAGTAATCCGGATGCTGCCCGACATAGTCGGCACTCCATGGTCTTGGTAGAGATGAATACCCCGGGCGTCACCATCAAACGCATGCTGCCGGTATTCAACCACTACGATGCACCTGAGGGGCATGGTGAAGTGTGGTTCGAGAATGTGCGGGTGCCAAAGACGAATTTAGTGTTGGGTATGGGGCGCGGTTTTGAGATTGCACAGGGTCGCTTGGGCCCCGGTCGTATTCATCATTGCATGCGCGCCTTGGGCGCGGCGGAAAAAGCGCTAGAGTTAATGATTAAGCGCGGCACCACTCGCATCGCCTTTGGCAAACCGCTTATCAAGCTTGGCGGTAATCAGGAGCGGGTAGCCAATCTTCGTATCGCTATCGATCAGGCGCGTCTGCTCACGCTCTACGCTGCGTGGAAGATTGATTCAGTGGGTGCCTTGGCTGCACTAACTGAAATATCCGCGATTAAAGTGATTGCGCCCAATGTATTGCAAGATGTGGTTGACGCTGCCATCCAAATTCACGGCGGTGCCGGCGTATCTAACGACACACCACTGGCGAATATGTTTGCGATGGCGCGGGTGTTGCGTTTGGCTGACGGCCCGGACGAAGTGCATCGCGGCTTAATTGCTCGAATGGAGTTGGCGAAATATAAATAAGAAATTAAATGTTGCGGGAGAAAATGGGCAATGGGATCTAAACGCGTTTTTATCACTGGTGGTGCCTCCGGCTTGGGGCGAGCTTTAGCCAACCGCTTTGCGGATGCGGGATATTCAGTTTGCATTGGTGACGTTGACGATGGGCGCGGCGCGGAAGCGCTCGCGGAGTTGAAGGCCAAAGGTCAGGCGCACTATGTTAATTGTGATGTAACAAAGGAGCACGCCCTGCAAAGTGCGGCCGATTGGCTGCTTAGTAACTGGGGTGGTGTGGACATTGTGATTAACAATGCGGGCGTGGCATCTGCAGGTGGAATCGGCGAATTCTCGATGGATGACTGGGAGTGGATTGTGAATATCAACCTGCTTGGTGTCGTGCGCGGTTGCAAGGTGTTCACACGGTTAATGCGCGAACAGGGCAGCGGACATATTGTAAATATAGCCTCCTTGGCGGGCTTAATATATCCACCCAAAATGGCCTCGTACTGCGCGACTAAAGCAGCGGTAGTGGCCTTGTCAGAGACCATGTCCTTGGAGCTAGATGCCGACAATATAAATGTATCGGTGGTGTGCCCCAGTTTCTTTAGAACAAATCTTGCAGAGTCAGTGCGGGCCTCTGACGCAGATAGCCAAGCCGCGACTCAGCGCTTGGTCAATAAGGCGAAGCTCGGTGCAGATGAAATTGCAGGGCGGGTCTTTAATTCAATTGAAAAGGGCGAGTTTTACATTCTTCCTCATCCTGAGGGGCGCTCGATCTGGCGTTTAAAGCGCTGGCTGCCGTTTAAGCGATATCGCGCCATGATGTTGAAGCAAACAGCGCGGATGATGACGAATAAGCGCAAGGGTTAAGTTGCTAATGGAAAACAAGTCGGTCATCGATGTAGCGGGAACGGTACGAAGTGGGGAGGAGTTAGATATTGCCGCGGTAGATGCCTGGTTAAAGCCACGCATCGCAGATTTGAGTGGTGAGCCTATTGTTACGCAATACAGCGGTGGCGCATCTAATTGGACCTATCGTTTGCAATACCAAAGTCACGATCTTATTTTGCGCCGTCCACCCAAGGGCACCAAGGCAAAATCGGCTCACGACATGGGGCGTGAATATAAGGTACAGGCGGCCTTGGCCCCGCTATTTCCTTTTGTGCCGGAGATGCTGGCGTTTTGTGATGATCCTGCCGTTATTGATTGCGATTTTTACGTTATGCGTCGCATCGAAGGCCTCATCCCCCGCGCCAATATGCCCAAGGGTTTGGCGCTTTCGGCTGAACAAACCCGCGAATTGTGTCTGTCGGTGATTGATAAATTAGTGGCACTGCATCAAGTGGATTATCAATCTGCGGGTCTGGCTTCACTAGGCAAGGGTGATGGTTACTGTGAGCGACAAGTGCGCGGCTGGAGTGGTCGCTATCAAAAATCGAAAACCTGGAATGTACCTAGCTTCAAAAAGGTGATGGCGTGGTTGGCAGATAACACGCCGACCGACGTGCAAACTTGCGTCATTCACAATGATTTTCGTTTTGATAATGTTGTATTGAATCCTGAAAATCCCGCCGAGGTGCTCGGTATTCTCGACTGGGAAATGGCGACCCTTGGCGATCCACTAATGGATTTGGGTAGTGCGTTGGCGTATTGGGTGCAGGCCGATGACGATAAAATACTGCGTGCCACACGGCGCCAGCCCACCCATCTACCGGGGATGTTAAGCCGTAAAGAGGTGGTGTCTTACTACTGTGAAAAAATGGGTTTGAATGCGGACAACTGGGCGTTTTACGAGGTGTTTGGTTTGTTTCGTTTAGCTGTCATTATTCAGCAAATCTACTATCGCTATCATCACAAACAAACGAATAACCCCGCATTTAAAAATTTCTGGTTAATTGTGTGGTATCTCGACCGTCGCTGTCGCCGAATTATTCGGGAGCAGCGTTAATGCCGGCCTTGTATTTAATTCGCCACGGTCAAGCCTCATTTGGAGCGGAGGACTACGATCAGCTCTCTGATCTTGGGCAGCGCCAGTCTCGACATTTAGGTGATCATTTTGCTGAGCAAGGCATCATTCCCAGTGCGGTGATTTGCGGTGGCATGAAACGCCATCGTCAAACCGCGGAACAGTGTTTGGCGGCGATGGGCTTGAG
Source organism: uncultured Zhongshania sp. (assembly GCF_963975605.1). Lineage (NCBI taxonomy): Bacteria > Pseudomonadati > Pseudomonadota > Gammaproteobacteria > Cellvibrionales > Spongiibacteraceae > Zhongshania > uncultured Zhongshania sp. Next base: position 78,529 of record NZ_CAXBHN010000014.1, read on the forward strand.
CGACACATTCCAGCAGGGTGAAGAGCATTTCGTATTAGACTCCGATTGGGATGAATACGACCATCTGCAAATACTAGAGGCCTACACGTCGCTGCCTGGGGTTGGTGAGAAAATGGTCCAAGATATGGCTGGCGAGAATCCTAAAGTTGGATTTCAGACCCACTTCTCCCTCGCCATGCAGCGCTGGTGCGAAGGTGAGCACGATCATGAGTATCGTGAAACATGGTCGGTGTTTTGTGATCGCGTTGAGCGCGGATTGCAGGCTGCAGCGAGTGGAAATGGCAATGTATTTGTATTCACATCCGGCGGGGCGATTTCAGCTGTCAGCCGGAAACTGCTGGCCTTAAATAATGTAAAAGCCTTGTCGTTAAGCTGGACACTAGCGAATGCAGCCTACAGTAAAGTGTTGGCGGGTAAGAGCGGCGTCGTTATGGCTAGTATGAATGAGCACAGCCATATAGACGGTAAGCATCGAGAGCTATTGAGTTATCGATAGGCGAGGTCTCTGCAAATACACGTATGTCTGTTCACTCATTACACCTCTTAAGCGGGAATAAATTTTAAAATGGCAAAAAGTATGCGTAAAAATATATTAATCACCGGTGCTAGCTCGGGGCTTGGTGAAGGCATGGCGCGGGAGTTCGCCGCCAAGGGTTGTAATCTCGCGTTATGCGCGCGGCGCTTGGAGCCGATGCAAATACTGAAGGCCGAGTTAGAGGCGGCCTACCCCAATATAAAGGTATTTATTCGCGAGTTGGATGTCTGTAACTACCCGCAGGTTTTTGACGTATTCAAAGCCTTTAAAGAGGATATGGGGAGTTTGGATCGCGTTATTGTGAATGCCGGAATGGGCAAGGGCGCATCGCTAGGTAAGGGGTATTTTGAAGCCAATCGGCGCACTGCTGAAACAAACTTTGTCGGCGCACTTGCCCAGTGCGAAGCGGCGATGGAGATTTTTCGGGCGCAAAATAGCGGTCACTTGGTCACCATGTCGTCTATGAGCGCAGTGCGCGGTATGCCCCGCGCCATTAATATTTACGCTGCCACCAAGGCGGGGCTGAGAACGCTAACAGAAGGCATTCGCGCCGATTTATTGGGTACACCGATAAAGGCCAGCTGTATATTGCCGGGCTTTATTCTCACCGCGATAAATGCCGATTTGAAAAAAGCACCTATGCGGGTAGATTTGGAAACCGGCTGCAGAGCGTTGGTGAAAGCGATTGAAAGAGAGCCGGCTGAGGCCAAAGTGCCCGCGTGGCCATGGGTGCCAGTTGGCTTGGCGATGAAGCTTTTGCCGCTGAGTATCGTGGCGAAAATGACTTAGGGAATGGTCGGACCTCAGGTGTCTGAAGTCCGACAAATAAGCTAGTCGGTGCCGGAGGAAAGTTCAAGGCGGGGATTGAACTTGCGTTGTCGTTGAGCGTTCATTTTCCGACTTCCGACTTCCGACTTCCGACTTCCTATTTCAACTTCTTATACTTCACCCTCTTCGGCCCGGCATTTTTTCCTTTCCGCGCCACAAAGTCTTCATGGTATTCGCTGTAGTTACCTTCAAAGAACACGATGTCGCTGTCGCCCTCGTAGGCCAAGATATGTGTGGCGATACGGTCTAGGAACCAGCGATCATGCGAGATCACCATGGCGCAACCGGGGAAGTCGAGTAGGGCGTCTTCCAGTGCGCGCAGGGTTTCTACGTCTAAATCGTTTGAGGGTTCATCGAGCAGTAAGACGTTGCCGCCTTCTTTGAGTGTGCAGGCTAAATGTAAGCGGCCGCGTTCACCACCAGACAATTCGCCGACGCGTTTTTGCTGATCGCTACCTTTAAAGTTGAAGCGGCCAATATAGGCGCGCGATGGCACTTCATAGCTGCCGATGCGCAATATGTCTGCGCCTTCAGACACGGCTTCCCAGACGGTTTTTTTATCGTCGAGGCCATCTCGCATCTGTTCAACCGATACCAGCTTAACCGTATCGCCAATATCAATGGTGCCGCTGTCTGGGGTTTCTCGGCCGGTGATCATGCGCAGCAAGGTCGATTTACCTGCGCCGTTACCGCCGATAATGCCGACAATGGCGCCTTTGGGTATCGACATACTCAAGTCGTTGATGAGCAGGCGGTCACCGTAGCTTTTACTTACTCCATTAACCTCGATGACTTTGTCGCCCAAGCGCGGTCCTGGTGGAATATAAATTTCATTGGTTTCGCTGCGGTTTTGGAATTCCTGCGAATTCATTTCTTCAAAGCGGGCTAAGCGCGCCTTGCTTTTACTTTGGCGCCCCTTGGCGTTGCTGCGCACCCACTCCAGTTCGGTGGCGATGGTCTTTTTGCGAGATGCATCTGCTTTCGCCTCTTGCGCCAGGCGGGCATCCTTGGCTTCTAGCCAGTCAGAATAATTGCCCTCGTAGGGAATACCGCGACCGCGGTCCAGTTCCAGAATCCAGCCTGCGGCGTTGTCGAGGAAATACCGGTCATGGGTTATGGCTACCACGGTGCCGGGGAAGTCACATAAAAAGCGTTCCAGCCAATGTACTGATTCTGCGTCCAAGTGGTTGGTTGGCTCGTCGAGCAACAACATGTCGGGGTTGGAGAGCAACAATTGACACAGCGCAACACGGCGGCGCTCACCACCTGAAAGAGTTGTTACGTCTGCATCCCATGGTGGCAAGCGCAGGGCATCAGCGGCGACTTCGAGCTTGTGATCAAGGTTGTGCGCGTCGGTGGCTTGAATAATGTCTTCCAGTTGCGCCTGACGTTTTGCCAGGGCATCGAAGTCCGCATCGGGTTCGGCATAGGCCGCATACACCTGGTCGAGTTCGGTCAGTGCATTCTTGGCCTCGGCGACACCTTCTTCGACGTTGCCGCGAACATCTTTGCTCGGGTCTAGAGGTGGCTCCTGTGAAAGGTAGCCGATTTTGGTGCCGGGCTGGGGCCGCGCTTCGCCATTAAATTCGGTATCGAGACCGGCCATGATTTTCAGAAGGGTAGATTTACCAGAGCCGTTTAGGCCGAGTACGCCAATTTTGGCGCCGGGGAAGAACGACAGAGAAATATCGTGCAGAATTTCGCGTTTGGGCGGTACAACCTTGCTCACGCGGTTCATGGTAAAGACGAAAGAACCTGTTTTCCCAGATTTATCACTTTTCGACATAATTTATTTTCCATTTTTCTTTAATTTTCAATATTTTGTGATTTTTTCTCTCAAAGCTTGGCTTGCAAAAAAAAGTCACGTTTCGCTTGCCATAAAATTATTCGTTACTATAATAAAAAAAGTTATGTTTTGGGGGCGCTATGGGCCATAAAATTGAAGAGATAAGGATACAGGGTTACCGGGCAAAAGTGCTACTACAGGATGATGGGATGCCTGTCTTTTACCCCAATCTTTATGTGATGCTTGAGCAATCAGGTCGCGCCTTGAATACTCAGCAAAAGTACCTTGAGCACATCGGGCTGTTTGAAGATTTTCTGGTATATGAATCCATTGATTTGATTGGCCGTTTGGAACAAAGACCAAATTCCCATTACCTGACTGATGAAGAGATTGCCCGTTTTGTCAGTGATGCCGGTTGTCAGAAGGCCACGCTCAATAAAAAGTATTCGGGCGCTCGACTGCTTCCATCCGCGTATGAGTATGTCGGCAAAGTGCATGCCGAGCAGCGGCTTGATGCGGTGCGAAGCTTTCTAGGGTTTCTTTATGACAAACTAGGCGATAGAGCTACGCGAGGTGAGGCCGTCATTGATGTAACACGGCGCTTTAATCGTAAGATAAAGGCTGCTAAACCCGCTTGGAAAAAAACCAAGGTTGGCGACATGAAGGGTCTGAATCAGCAGCAGCGTGAGCGCTTGATAGAGGTTATGCATCCTGCGAGTCCGGAGAACCCCTTTGCAAGCGCCGCCTTGAAACTCCGTAATTACATCGTATTGCTTTTGGGCCTGGACATGGGCCTGCGTCGATCTGAAATGTTGTTGATTAAGCTCAGTGATATTTACTGGGCCAGCGGGGAGTTGGCGGTTGTTGATCTTGAGGACGGTCGTGTAGATACGCGAAAACAGGCTCCCGGATTTAAAACCCAAGAGCGTCAACTTGTAATGGCCGATGAACTGACTTGGGTGCTAAAGGAATATGTGGACAACTACCGTGTTTCGAAGGGGCGGAGCTCTGAGGCGAAAGAGCACCCCTTTTTATTGGTATCTCACCGTCGAAATGAAGGCCGTCCGCTAAGCATTAAAGCGTTGGACGGCATCTTGCCTCGGGTGGGCGAAGCAGTACCTGAGCTAGAGGGTATCCATCCACACCTTTTGCGCCACGATGCAGTCTATACCCTGCTTGAAAGCATGAGAGGTGAGTTGGAGTTGATGACACCAGAGGATCGGACGACTAAGGTTCAAAAGGTTCTAACCTTTGCTTTTGGCTGGAGTCCTGAGTCGAATATGCCTGGACTCTACGGAGCGAAGTTCTGGAAAGAAGAGGCAGATAAAGCGATGAAGAAACGCTCAGATATATTCAAAGCAATACGCGAAGGGGTAGAAGCCCGAATCAGCAAGGGAGGTGCGGAATGAGCATCAAAATTGGAGCGCTTGAAGCCCCTACTTGGGATACTCTTGATGAATGGCTGAATACGCCCAGACCTGCAAGATGTGGCGAGCTTTTTACTCCCGCCAAACCAATGTGGAATGCCGACAGAATGAGCGGCAAAAAGGTTAACTGGCAGGCAGCCATTAACTGTGTGCCAACTGATTGGCAGCGCTGGTTACATGCAGCCTTAGCTTATCGCATGTCTGAGTTACAACAAGGCACGGTAGGGCTCAACAGTTCGGTGTTATCTCGAGCTGCCTCTACAGGGCTTAATCCACTGAATGCAGATCATTTAGTGGATTTACGCGAGCGTTTTAGTGGAAAAGAGTTTTCCTGCCTAGTGGGGTTTATGGAATTTTGGCAGGGGCTTGAATCACTAGAAATGCGACCTTCAAGTGCCCTAATTGATGCATATAAAAATGTACCCAGAAAAAAACAAGGTGGAAGTGACCCCGTTCTTAGCCTAGACCCAGACAAAGGGCCTTTTAACCAGGTGGAGCAGAATGCTCTGCACCAATGGCTGCATGAGCAGTTCTGTCACAATAATTTAGATCCTGAGCGCTATCTCTATGTCAGATTATTAATGATCTATGGGCAACGAGGCATTCAAATCCGAATGTTAATCTTCGACGATTTTATCCATTGCGGCCGAGACTACAAAATTCGAATTCACTGGGCGAAACAAAGAGATGATGACTCAGGCTTTAGGGCGAAGTCAGAGACTTTCAATATAGATGAAGATCTCTATAAACTGGTTCAGTCCTACATGTCTGGCGTCAACTATCTTGGCCGGTCGGCGACAACTATGATGGCCGGTTAGG
>NZ_CAXBHN010000015.1:0-83920 GCF_963975605.1 uncultured Zhongshania sp.
ATAACCTCTTTGTGAGGGTGAGTAACTTACCCCTTTCCTAAATGCACCACGGGTATATAAAATATTAAGGCCGAATGGCATAGCTAGCTGGCCTACGAATAAAAGCGCAGTAAGCGATTTCAAAACCCGATAATAATTTAGGCAAATGCTATGAGTACTACCCTGTTGAACAGTCGCGATCTTGAATTTTTGCTCTATGAGCTGCTTGATACTGAAGCCCTGCTAAATAGACCGCGATATCAAGATCATTCTCGAGAAGTGTTTAACGCGACGCTCGACACCGCAAAAACAATTTCTGAGCGTTACTTTGCCAATCACAACGCGAAGGGTGATGCCAATGAACCGCATTTTGACGGTAAAGACATACACATCATTCCCGAGACCAAAATCGCATGGGACGCATTAGCAGAAGCTGGCTTTTTGTCCGCCCACTACGACGCTGACGAAGATGGCTTGCAACTGCCAGAAATAGTCCTAAGGGCCTCAATGGCGTATTTTAACGCCGGCAATATAGCCAGTTCTGGCTACCCGTTTTTAAGCATTGGCGCAGCGAACCTGATCCACTCCTTTGGTAATGCTGAACAAAAAGCGCTTTTTTTACCCCCTATGCGCGAAGGCCGCTTTGCCGGCACGATGGCGTTAACTGAACCGAATCAGGGCTCGGCACTGGCAGATATTACCACCACGGCAAATCCCTGCGCCGACGGCAGTTATCTAATCAGCGGGCAAAAAATGTATATCTCCGGTGGTGATCAAAACATCACTGAAAATATCGTGCATATGGTTCTCGCGCGCATAGACGGCGCGCCAATGGGAACCAAGGGCATCTCTTTATTTATCTGCCCTAAATTCCTTGTCAACCCCGACGGTTCTCTGGGCGAGCGCAACGACGTTGCCCTCGCCGGTTTGCTACATAAAATGGGCTACCGCAACACCACCTCGACGGTACTGAATTTTGGTGAGAAAGGGGGAGCTAAAGCCTTTCTGGTTGGTGAGCCTCATAAAGGCCTGCAGTATATGTTTCAGATGATGAATGAGGCACGTATCGGTGTGGGCTTAGGCGCCGCTGTGCTGGGCTATCAGGGCTATATTTATTCCTTAAATTACGCAAGAGAGCGGCCACAGGGCCGCCTGCCTTCGAATAAAGACCCTAAATCAGCCCAAATCAATATTATTGAACACGCTGATGTTAGACGAATGCTGCTAGCGCAAAAATCCTATGCTGAAGGCGCGTTGGCCCTCTGCCTGTACGCGACTTCGTTATACGAAGATTCGCGTACCGCCGATACTGAAAATCAACGGCAGCAGGCTTTTTTACTGCTGGATTTGATTACTCCAATTGTAAAATCATGGCCATCTAAATACGGTTTAAAGGCCAATGAATTAGCAATTCAAGTTCTAGGTGGCGCCGGTTATATCCGCGAGTATCCTGTCGAACAGTATTACCGCGACAACCGGTTAAATCCTATACATGAGGGTACTGAGGCGATCCACGGCATTGATATATTGGGCCGCAAGGTATTATTGAATAACAGTGCAGGACTCATATTGTTCAACGAGGCCGTGTCGGCAACCTTATCAGACGCCAGTGCCTATCAAGACCTTAAAGAATTGATTCAGCCGGTAGCTGAGGGCTTACAGACTTTAAACACGGTCACCACAACATTGCTTGGCAATATGGCGGAACACACCGATCTCAGTCTGGCCAACGCGACAATCTATCTTGACCTATTTGGGCGAGTTCTGATGTCGTGGATATGGCTAAAGCAGGCGGTGTGTGCAGCGCGGGGGCTTGAGAATAGCAGCGTCCATGAGGCGGATAAAAACTTCTATATGGGCAAACTCCAAGCCACACGTTTTTATATTCAATGGGAGCTTCCAGAGATTGGCCCCCAAGCGGACTTGCTATGCCGGTTTGACGATGTGCCCTTTAAAATGCAGGCGGATTGGTTTTAACCGCTAAAAAACCGTGCTATTCGACATGGCGGGCAGGCGCCTACGCGGTTGTCATATTCGCCTCGCCCCAAAATGCCTTCATAGCGACAATCTTGTTGTCGTCATTGAAGGTAAATTGGTCGATTACATCGATACGCATTTCACCGTTACCGGGATTCAGTTCAACCACAAACGGAAACACCGCGTGATTAGCGACAAGTCGCACTGGCCCGTCCAAGCGAGCAGATATTCCGGAACTAAATGCGACTTCATAGAATCGTACAATAGCGGCCTTGCCGACAAGCGGGTCTGAACCAACTGGATCTTCAAGGACAGCATCGTCGGCGTATAAATCAGTGATAACCGCCATATCGTGGCTAGATAAGGCGCTGATATATTGTTCAACAGCGGCTAGTTTTGGATTTTTGCTCACGTAATGTGCTCCATATACAAACTTATTGGCGTATATAGCAGTGTAACGCGGGAAAACATCAAGGAATATGTCGATTTGATAAATTATATACGAAGAAAAGCAACAGGGAGTTAGAGCGTGTAACGCCGGACTTCGTTTGAAATGTCCGTCATACCTGCATTTGGCAGGCTGGCGGTGTACCATAGTAACGTCCACCTAGGCTTTGAGATGCGGTATTCAATGTTAACGATAAAATCCTCTCGCAACAGCAAATTCAGCAGCGCGTTAATTGTCTCCCTGCTCCTTTCAATAGTCAGTCTGGCGAGTATTGCCGAAGAGGCTCTCAAGCCCTTGACTGCTGAAAAGACGCACAAGACAGCGATTCACGATATGGTTGATCAGCTTAATAGCCGCCATTACGTAAAACTGACCTTAAACGATGATTTTTCTGGCAAATTACTCGATGCCTTTATTGATGATTTAGATCCAAACCGCCTATTTTTACTCAAAAGTGATATTGATGAATTTCAAAAATATCGCACCCGACTCGACGATGAGCTCAAAAAGTCAGACCTCAGCGCCGGTTTTTATATATTTAATCGCTACCGCGAGCGCATGATTGTGCGCCTTCAATATACTCAGGATTCGTTGGCCAAAAGTGTTCCCGCAATGGATTTCAATGTTAAAGAAGACATTGAACTTGATCGAACCGATGCGGAATGGCCCGCAGACCAAGCAGAAGCAAATGAAATTTGGCGCAAGCAAATTAAAAATCGTGTTTTAGGCTTACGCTTAGCCAAAAAAGATGACAAAGCGATAATCGAATTACTTACAAAGCGGTTTAAGAACCAAATAAAGCGCATGAAGCAGTTGGAGGCCGAAGACGCCTTCCAGATTTACGCCAATGCGTTTGCGTCACTTTACGACCCGCACACCGACTACTTCTCACCGCGTATTTCTGAAAATTTTCAGATTAATATGAGCCTCAAGCTAGAAGGGATTGGTGCGGTGTTACAAATGGAAGACGACTACACCAAAGTCGTGCGCCTGGTACCCGCAGGCCCCGCTGACAAACAGGGACAATTGCAGCCCGCCGATAGAATTATTGGTGTAGCGCAGGGTAAAAAAGGTGAGATGCAGGATGTTATCGGCTGGCGATTAGACGATGTCGTCGATCTTATTCGTGGAACGGCGGGTTCATTTGTACGCTTGGAAGTTATCCCCGCCATCGCTAAGAGCGATGAAACCCATCACGAGATTATTATCGAGCGCAACGAGGTAAAGCTTGAGGATCAAAGCGCTAAAGGTGAAATGATCGACATCACCGACAGTGACGGCGAAGTCCATCAAGTTGGCGTCATCCATGTGCCCACATTTTACCTGGATTTTGAAGCCTATCGAATGGGTGATACTGAATTCCGTAGCACAACCCGTGACGTGCATCGTATTTTAGGCGAACTACTTAGTCAGGGCGCCGAAGGCATTGTTATCGATCTCCGCGACAATGGTGGCGGCTCATTGGCAGAAGCAAATGGCATGGTTGGCTTGTTCATTGAATCTGGCCCTACTGTGCAAATTCGCCAAGCAAATGCCCGAGTTTTACGTGAAGGCAAACGTCGCAGTTCACCCTACTACACCGGCCCCCTGGCGGTACTTATTAACCGCATGAGCGCTTCGGCGTCGGAGATTTTTGCAGGTGCCATTCAGGATTACCAACGCGGTTTAGTGATTGGAACTCAGTCCTTTGGCAAGGGTACTGTGCAGTCGGTAAACGCGCTTGGCCACGGCCAATTGAAGTTAACAGAGTCTAAGTTCTACCGAATTTCAGGTGACAGCACCCAAAACCGAGGGGTTATTCCCGATATAGCCTTTCCTCCCCTCTACAACAAGGAAGACATCGGCGAAAGCGTGCTCGACAATGCGCTGCACTGGGACAGAATTCCGCAGACAAATCACAATTATTATTTTGATTTAAAAGCCGGTATCGACACCTTGCAGCGCAAACACGAGAAGCGCATCGCGAAAGATCCAGATTTCCTTTTCTTGCAAGAGCAGATTTCAATTGTCGAGGGTTTGCGTAACAAAACCCATTTATCTTTGAATATAGATTTGAGGAAAAAGGAGCGCGACACGCAAAAGGTTCAACAGTTGGCAATGGAAAATCGCCGCCGTGTTGCCAAGGGTGAGGAACCGCTTGAGTCTCTCGAAGAAGACTCTGCCGACGAGCTCGCGATGAGTGACGAAGAGGTGGAGGCAAAAGCAGAAACTGATAAAGACGACGAGGACAAGGACAAAGAGCCCGACCCACTAATGACTGAGGCGAGTCACATATTGGTCGATGCACTACCCTATTTTCTACCCGAGCGTTTAGCAAGACGCCCGTAATACGGCTTGCAATCACACCCTGCGGTCTAGGTGTTCAAACGAGGTATGCCGCCAGTAAGACTAGTTAAGTTCTTCTAGCGGCATACCTTATTTAGCGGGTCGCTTCCCTCATCGTCACGAACTCTTCCGCCACTGTTGGGTGTATACCAATAGTGGAATCGAAGTCGGCTTTAGTTGCCCCCGCTTTAATTGCCACTGCCAAGCCTTGAATGATCTCTCCGGCATCGTCTCCCATCATATGGGCCCCAACGACCTTGTCACTTACCTTATCAACAATAAGCTTTAAAAACGTCTTGCTGCTATTGCCGCTCAATGTATGTTTGAGGTGGGTAAAACGCGAAGTAAACACCGCTATCTCGCTATAGCGCTCTCGGGCTTCTTCTTCACTAAAACCGACCGTGGCAAGATTGGGCTGTGAGAAAATAGCGGTGGGGATAAAACGGTAATCGAGAACCGTGTTATCCCCTTTAAACAATCGCTTCGCCAAATTCATACCTTCAGCGAGCGCTACTGGGGTTAATTCCATGCCACCAGTGACATCACCGACGGCGTAAATTGAGGGCTCCGCTGTTTGAAAACCCGTATCCACGTCAATATAACCCTGCTCGTTGAGACTGACCTTGGTATTTTCCAGACCGAGGCCTTCAAGCAAGGGTTTACGTCCCGTCGCATACAAAACCTGATCGGTAAGCAGCGTCGCACCACTTTCTAAACTTAGAAGATATTGACCGCCCTGCTCAGAAATTGCAGTGACATTGTCGTTAAAACGTAGCGCAATGCCTTTTTGCTTCATCTCCATGGCTAACTGCTCGCGTATCTCGGTATCAAAGCCACGTAGAAATAAGTCGCGACGATAGATTTGTTCAACTTCAACACCAAGACCGTGGAGAATACCGGCAAACTCGGTAGCGATATAACCGCCGCCGACAATAACAGCGTGTTTGGGCAATTTGTCTAAATAGAATAATTCATTAGAACTGATTGCGAATTCGCGACCGGGGATATTAGGAATAAATGGCCAACCGCCTACCGCGATCAAAATGTTTTTAGCGGTATATCTAACGCCGTCAACTTCGATTGTATTGGCGTCGACAAAACGGGCGTGGCCATTAATGAGCTCGACCCCGGCATTGCGCAATAAATTGCCATAAATACCGTTAAGACGTTCAATTTCCTTGGTTTTGTTATCCCGTAGACGCGGCCAATCTAAGTCGCTCACAACGCTGTCCCAGCCAAAGCCTCGAGCGTCGGCAAAGTCCTCGCCGTAGTGGGCTGCATAACTAAACAGTTTTTTGGGTACGCAGCCGACGTTTACACAGGTGCCACCCAAATAGCGCGACTCTGCGATGGCGACTTTTGCACCAAATCCCGCTGACATCCTTGCTGCCCTAACCCCTCCGGAACCCGCGCCGATAACGAATAGGTCGTAGATTGTGTCGCTCACGCCTTCTCCTTGCTAATTAGGATTTAAAATATGTACCGCTAAACTGAGGGCGAGGCTAGGTCGTACTTTTCATACCAAGCGAGTTTTTCACGCAGTTTGACCACCTCACCCACAATAATGAGCGTCGGAGCCCGCACCGGCTCTTTTTTTAATGCATCGACCATCGTCGCCAACGTAGCGACCACTACCTTTTGATCTGGTGTCGTTCCCTGTTGCACAACCGCAATTGGGGTGTCTTCCGGCCGTCCAAACTCAATGAGCTTTTCGCAGATGCTCGGTAAGCCAACTAAGCCCATATAAAAGACGACTGTTTGCGACGGCCTTACCAATTCTTCCCAGGGCAAATTAATGCTGTGATCTTTGAGATGGCCGGTGACAAACCGCACCGATTGCGCGTAGTCACGGTGTGTAAGTGGAATACCCGCATAACTTGCGCAACCCGCAGCCGCGGTTATGCCTGGGACAACTTGAAACGGAATTTTGTGCTCAGCGAGCTCTTCAATTTCTTCACCGCCGCGGCCAAATATGAAAGGGTCACCGCCTTTTAAGCGAGCGACTTTTTTGCCCTCTTTCGCGTATTTCACTAATAAGCTATTAATATCATTTTGTGGCACAGCGTGGTCTGCTCGTGCCTTGCCCACATAGACCCGTTCGGCGTCTTTGCGGCACATATCGACAATGGCCGGCGCAACCAAACGATCATATAAAACCACGTCTGCGCGCTGCAGTAAGCGCAGCGCTTTAAATGTCATCAGGTCTGGATCGCCCGGCCCTGCCCCAATTAAATAGACTTCGCCACCCGGGTCGATGGTGCCTTTTTTGATGGCTTCGTCCAGCATACTTGCCGCAGCCTTATCGTTTCCGGCAAATACCATTTCGGCAATCGGTCCCTGCAGGGTTTGCTCCCAAAAATGTCGACGGTCTTCGATATCCTCGAAACGGGCTTTTACTGCGTCGCGGAACTGACCTACCAATTGGGTTAGTCGCCCATAAGACGCGGGAATACTTGCCTCTAATCGCGAGCGCATCATACGGGCAAGTACGGGACTTTTGCCGCCGCTGCTCACTGCGATCATTAAGGGCGAGCGGTCAATGATGGCGGGCAGAATGACGCTGCATAGATCGGGGCTATCAACGACATTTACCGGAATATGGCGTTGATGACAGTCGGCGGAAACCTGGCTATTTAGCGCGTGATCATCGGTAGCGGCAACGACTAAAAAAACATCATCTAATAGATGATCAGCGTAGTCGCCGCGAATACATTCACCACCGGTATTCAGACAGAGGGTGGACAGCTCAGGCAATATATCGTGGGCAACAAGACGTAACTTTGCACCCGCCTTACACAATAGACGGGCTTTTCGCAAAGCAACCTGACCACCACCAATTAACAAACAGGGCTTATTTCGAACATCTGTAAACAGTGGCAGAAATTCCATTACTCAGAGCTCACCGGCTCGCAGCTGCTCTATTCCGCCCATATAAGCTCGCAGCGCCTCAGGTACTGTGACCGAGCCGTCGGCTTGTTGGTAGTTTTCGAGTATGGCCACTAAGGTTCTGCCTACCGCGAGACCAGATCCATTCAACGTGTGTAGTAACTCAGTTTTACCGGTCTCAGGATTGCGCCAGCGCGCTAACATTCTCCGCGCTTGAAAATCGCCGACATTACTGCATGATGAAATCTCTCGATAAGCACTTTGCCCGGGCAGCCACACTTCTAAATCGTATGTTTTCCGCGCTGAGAAACCGAGGTCACCGCCACAGAGAATCACTTTACGATAGGGCAAATTAAGCTTCTGTAGAATTGCTTCGGCGTGACCGGTCAGTTCCTCGAGCGCCGCATCGGACTCATCGGGACGAACAAGTTGCACCAGTTCTACTTTTTCGAATTGATGCTGACGAATCATGCCCCGTGTATCTCGGCCGTAGCTACCGGCTTCGCTTCTAAAGCAAGGCGTATGGCAGGTAAAACGCAATCCTTTTCCTAGTTCCGCAGCTTCGACAATGGTGTCTCGATACAAATTGGTAACGGGAACTTCGGCCGTCGGAATCAAGTAATATTCTGAGTCGCCATTTAGTTTAAACAAGTCGGCTTCAAACTTGGGAAGCTGGCCTGTGCCGCGCAGAGAGTCGGCATTGACCATATAGGGAACATACACTTCTTGATAGCCGTGCTCGCGGGTGTGGGTATCTAGCATCAGCTGTATTAAAGCGCGATGCATGCGAGCCAAGCCGCCGCGCATTACCGCGAACCGGCTGCCAGTTATTTTTGTGGCCGATTCAAAATCCAGACCGCCAAGATTCTCGCCTACATCGACATGATCTTTAATCTCAAAGTCGAAATTTCTAGGCTCGCCCCAACGAAGAACTTCAATATTACTTGATTCGTCTTTGCCTTCTGGCACATCGTCTGCGGGTAGATTTGGCACCGTCATCAGCAACTGGTCGAGGGCATCATTCGCCTCTTTCGCCTCCAGTTTAAGCGCTTCCAGTTCAGCTTCGATTTTCGCTAAGGTGTCGTTCACCTGCGCCTTGGCATCGTCGATATTCAAGCCGGATTTTATTAATTCGCCAATTTGTTTTGAGGCCTTTTTACGCTCAGCCAACAGGTTCTGACTATTGATATCTGCCTGTTTGCGAACGGCATCTAGTGCCTCGAATTGCTCAATATTTAAAACAAAATATTTTTTGTTCAGCGCGCCGGCAACTGCCTGTGGGTCGAGCCGGACCTGCTTAATATCTAACATTAAAATAAATCTCCAACATACTGTATTTAAATATATTTCTACCTGGTCAAGCTCATGCCTAACCAGCAACCTACAACGCAGCTTGTCAGCGTTGCGAGCATATAAAACAATGCCATCGCGATCTTCCCAGCCTCCAGCATCGCGACGGATTCTAAAGAAAAGGTCGAGAATGTGGTGAAGGCTCCCAGAAACCCCACCATAAGAACGTAGCGCCAATCGGCGTGCAAACTCGACTTTTCAGTGATCAGAATATAGAGTGCACCGATTGTAAAAGAGCCGACAATATTGACCGCAAATGTGCCTAATGGCCAGTGCACTTGGGCCAAATAAATATTTACCGCGCGGCCCACACCGTAGCGACTTAAGGCGCCGCAGGCACCCCCTAGGGCAATTAAGAAATAGATCTGCACGAATGTTGTCTCCGAATTGTCGCGCGCTATTCTACCGCATTCGGCTCAACGATAGCGTGTATGAGGTGATGCTGCATCCAGTTGACGCAAATACCTCAGCTTTTCGGCGATTTTTTTCTCTAAACCGCGCTCCACTGGCTGGTAGTAAACTTTGTCCTTAATGGCTTCTGGCAAGTAGTTCTCGCCAGCGGCGTAGGCGTCGTCTTCATCGTGGGCGTAGCGGTAGCCATCGCCAAAGCCCTGCGTCTTCATCATTCCAGTCGGCGCATTGCGCAGGTGCATTGGCACGTCATGGCTTGGCATAGCCGCAATATCGCGACGAATTGCATTATACGCCGTATAAACTGCGTTACTTTTTGGCGCCGCGGCCAAATAACAAACCGCCTGCGCCATGGCTAACTCGCCCTCGGGACTCCCTAAGCGCTCTTGGACATCCCAGGCATCAAGGCAAATCCGCAGCGCACGTGGATCCGCATTACCAATATCTTCACTTGCCATGCGGACTAAACGGCGGGCGATATAAAGTGGCTCACAGCCGCCATCAAGCATGCGCGCAAACCAGTACAGAGCACCATCTGCCGAACTGCCTCGCACAGATTTATGCAGGGCTGATATCTGCTCGTAAAAAAGGTCGCCGCCTTTATCAAAACGGCGGGGCTGACCATAAAGTACCTGGCCGACAATATCTTCGCTAATCACCCTGCCGACTTCGTTGCTGATAACCATATCGCCGGCTAATTCAAGGAGATTTAACGCGCGTCTTGCATCGCCGTCGGCGTGGGCCGCAATGCGGCTGATTTGACTTGCGTCGATCTCCCAGCCTTCGCGTTCAGCAGCATGTTTAATAATGTCGCAAAGGGCGTCGTCAGTGAGAGCTCGCAGTTGGTAAACGCGGGCCCGCGACAAAAGCGCATTATTGATTTCAAATGAGGGGTTTTCAGTGGTGGCGCCTACAAAGATGACGGTGCCATCCTCTACATACGGCAAGAATGCATCTTGCTGAGATTTATTAAAGCGATGCACTTCGTCAATAAACAGAATGGTTTGGCGTTGAAAAAATTGCTGCTTTTTCGCCTCTTCAACAGCCGCCCGAATATCTTTTACACCAGCTAGTACCGCTGAAATACTTATAAAATGGGCATCGCAGAGTTGCGCTATCAATTGTGCAAGGGTGGTTTTACCTACGCCTGGCGGTCCCCAGAAAATCATTGAGTGAAGCTGACCGGAATCTAAGGCCCTGCGCAGTGGCTTGTCTTCTGCTAATAGGTGCTCTTGTCCAAGATAGTATTCCAGTGATTGCGGACGCATCCGCGCTGCCAGTGGTATTGCCGGTAAACCTTCGCTCAAGACTTTCGCGCCTTTTCTTCGTTAAATTCGAATAGTGTAGAGTCAAATTTAACGTTGTACTTGGGCTCTATAAAATCAATTTGCGTGGTTTGCTCCAGGGTATCTGTCAGGCGCATACCAATGAGCTTACCCATATTAAACATCAGACGCATTTCAGTAAAAGCGCCCTGCTGCTTGGGAATTAAGATGAATTCCCGCGTATTGCCACCTTTAATCACGCTAACGTTATAGTCTGCCGCTAGCTGGTCGATGGAGGCGCCGATAATCATGGCCGGCGTCTGCGACAACTCTGAGTCAAAAGGGTCGGTATTTAATTGATCGAGATCAGCGTCATATCGCCAAACGGTTTTGCCATTACTGACGAGCAGATAACGAAAGGGTTCAAGGCTTTCCCAGTGAATATTATTCGGCCGTTTTAATGCAATCGTACCTTTACTTTCCTGCAGCAGCTCGCCGCTTGCATCTTTTACCTGCTGAACGAATTTGGCGCTCAGGCTTTGCGCTCCGGAAAGGTGTAAATGAAGCTGGGCTACATCGCCACCGGCATTAGCAGAAACTTGAATGAATGAAAGGCACAACAAAAGTAACAATCGACGCATAGTAATCATTTTTACTCTAATCACGTGGTGGTGGCGCCAGCACTTCTCGGCTTCCATTGCTGGCCATTTCAGTTACGACACCAGCCGCTTCCATTGTTTCAATTAATCTTGCGGCACGATTATAGCCTATGCGTAATTTCCGCTGAACAGCGGAAATAGAAGCGCGTCGGCTTTGGGTCACATACTGCACCGCCTCGTCATATAAGGCGTCACTTTCGCCATCATCGCCGCCACCCTCTGGTGGCATTCCTGGCATTGCGTCGGTTGTGCTGCCCTCTTCCAAGAGGCCATCAATATATTGGGGCTCGCCACGGCGCTTCCAGTCAGCGACAACGCGATGCACTTCTTCGTCGGACACAAATGCGCCGTGAACCCGCACTGGAATCCCGGCACCTGGCGGCAAATACAGCATGTCGCCGTGACCCAAAAGCTGCTCCGCGCCGCCTTGATCCAAAATGGTTCGCGAGTCAATTTTAGATGAAACCTGAAAACCAATACGCGTCGGCACGTTGGCTTTGATCAGACCCGTAATAACGTCAACCGAGGGGCGCTGGGTGGCGAGCAATAGATGAATCCCCGCCGCCCGCGCTTTCTGTGCGATTCGGGCTATTAATTCTTCTACCTTCTTACCGACGATCATCATCATGTCGGCGAATTCGTCAATAACCACGACGATTGAAGGCAAAACTTCTAAATCTGGCGCCTGAGCTTCTTCTAGCCCCGCTTGATAATGCTCTTC
The DNA here is from genome assembly GCF_963975605.1 of uncultured Zhongshania sp. Lineage (NCBI taxonomy): Bacteria > Pseudomonadati > Pseudomonadota > Gammaproteobacteria > Cellvibrionales > Spongiibacteraceae > Zhongshania > uncultured Zhongshania sp. Next base: position 12,022 of record NZ_CAXBHN010000015.1, read on the forward strand.
TGGCTTCCAGAGCGGATCTTTAATCGGTTCGCCTGCGAGAATGGCGTCTTTGACCTTGCGGTTAAACCCAGCCAAATTACGAACACCCATTTTCGACATTAATTTATATCGACGCTCCATCTCAGCCACGCACCAGCGCAAGCCGTTGGCGGCATCTTTCATGTCGGTGATAACGGGGGTCAATAAATGCGGAATACCGTCGTATACCGAGAGTTCCAGCATTTTCGGGTCGACCAGCATCAGTCGGACTTCTTCTGGTGTTGATTTGTAAAGGAGGCTTATCAGCATGGCGTTTACCCCAACTGATTTACCCGAACCGGTGGTACCGGCGACCAAAAGATGCGGCATTTTGCCCAGATCAGCACAGACCGGCTCACCAGATATATCGTGACCCAGCGCAAGCGTTAACGGTGATTTGCTGGCATCAAAAACCTCTGATGACAGAACATCGTGGAAGTTAACAATTTCTCGATCTTCATTGGGAATCTCTATCCCCACATAAGGTTTACCAGGAATAACCTCGACAACACGAACGCTAACAACAGCCAAGGAGCGCGCCAGATCTTTCACCAGATTAGAGATTTTACTGACCTTAACACCGGCATCGGGCTCGAGTTCAAAGCGGGTAATAACGGGGCCTGGGAACACGGCTACAACCTTTGCAGACACCCCAAAGTCGAGCAACTTTATCTCAAGTAGACGTGACATCGCGTCGAGCGTTTCTGGAGAAAACCCCCGTTCCGGATTATGAATCGCTTTATCGAGCAAGCTTAACGACGGTAAGGTTCCTGTTACCGGCCCATCGAACAAAGAGGTTTGACGCTCTTTTTCTGGTCGAGATGATTTCGCCACGGGTTTCGGCGGCGGCGCGATTTGCGGCGGAACACGGGTTTTTTGAATCTCGGTCTTGGTGGTGAACGCCTCGTGACGCTCCTTGGCTGCGGTTGCAGCCTTTTTACGCTCTGCTCGCGCTTGCCGATAGCGGTAAATTGCGTCGCTAGCTTTATCAAACAGTCGCAGGGTTAACGCACCCACGGCATCCATCAGTTTTATCCACGATAAATCGGTGAATACCGTTAAGCCAAATAGCAAAATCGCAATTAGCAGTAAGCGACTGCCAAATTCATTGAATGACGCCAAGGTCGCATGGCCAACGGCGTCGCCCAAAACACCACCTGCCCCAAAGGGCAAACCGCTATTGCCAAAATCGCCGTTCGCAGACAAGCCGGTGCTAGATATCATGACCAGTATTAGGCCAATGATACGCAGCGAGAAAATGAGCGAATCAAATGCCGGCGGTCGGTAGCGCGACTTAAACAAACGCCACGCCCTAAACCCCAGCATGCTCGGAAACAAATAAGCCATATAGCCAAACAGCGCAAAAAACACATCTGCTAGCCACGCACCCACCGGCCCGCCGGCATTCATGACGCCATCGCCATTCCCGGTTCTAGACCAGCCGGGGTCATTGCCGCTATAGGTTAAAAGGGATACGAAGATATAAATGCATACGGCGACAAAGCCGATTAACAGGCCCTCTCGCAGCCGTAAATGCAGAATTTGACGGTTATCCGCCGCTGATTTTGTTGTCGGTTTAGGCAAAAGAAATTATTTTCCTTGTTACTTCTCGCTTAAACGGTCACCCCATACAAGCTATGATGCCGTCGCGAGAAAACATAATGGTTTACTAAGGCTGGCAACAAGCCTATTGAATATCGTAATTTGGGCCCAATATTATCACTATGTCAGGGCATTTGTCGCCGCGAAGACATTTTGATGCGGATAACGAATTCCCCTATGATATGCGCCTTATATCAGTCAATTTGGATTGAACTGAGTTCACTCCCCCTGAATGGAATACAGTAAATTTATGAGCGACAGCCAACACCACCGCCTAATTATTCTCGGTTCAGGCCCCGCCGGTTACACCGCCGCAGTGTACGCTGCCCGCGCCAACCTTAAGCCTGTTGTTATTACTGGTATTCAACAAGGTGGTCAGCTAACCACGACAACAGATGTTGATAACTGGCCTGGCGATCAAAACGGTGTGCAAGGGCCAGAGTTAATGCAGCGGATGCAAGAGCATGCCGAACGCTTTGATACCGACGTTATTTTCGATCACATCGAGTCGGTCGACCTCAAAAAGAAACCATTTACACTTACCGGCAGCAAAACCTACACCTGCGATGGCTTAATTATCGCAACAGGTGCGTCGGCACAGTACCTTGGCCTCGCCTCTGAAGAAGCGTTTATGGGTAAAGGTGTTTCTGCTTGTGCGACCTGCGACGGTTTCTTTTATCGCGGCAAAAAAGTTGCCGTTATTGGCGGCGGCAATACCGCTGTTGAAGAGGCGTTATATTTATCGAATATCGCGTCAGAAGTTACCCTGGTTCACCGTCGCGATAGTCTTCGTTCAGAAAAAATTCTGCAAGATAAGCTGCTTGAGCGCGCAGCCAATGGCAACGTGAATATTTTGTGGAATAACACCTTAGATGAGGTCTTGGGCGACGACAGCGGTGTGACAGGCATACGCATAAAAAGCACCAAAGATGGCAGCACACAGCAACTTGATCTTGCCGGTGTGTTTATAGCTATCGGTCACAAACCCAATACCGATATATTTGAAGGCCAACTAGACATGAAAGATGGCTATCTTAAAATTCACAGCGGCACGGAAGGTAATGCCACCCGCACCAGCGTAGAAGGTGTTTTTGCGGCTGGCGATGTTGCCGACCACATCTATCGTCAAGCGGTCACCTCAGCTGGTTTCGGTTGTATGGCGGCGCTCGACGCTGAACGTTATCTCGACGATCTAGCGTAATTAACTGCAGCTTATCAAATGCCGACTATTCCTTGGCTCGACATCGATAAGCTCGATTTCCCTGATATCGATAGCGCCTTAGATGACCCCAACGGCTTGCTAGCCGTTGGTGGTGATCTCAGTACAGATCGTATATTAGCGGCCTACCATCAGGGTATTTTTCCATGGTACGAAGAATCGCAGCCGATTCTTTGGTGGTCCCCAGAACCGCGGACAGTGCTAAATCCGCAAGACGTTTATATTAATCGCAGTTTGCGCAAAGCCTTGCGACGCGAAGATTATTCCGTCAGCTTTGATCGCGCATTTAATGACGTGCTCGATGGCTGTGCAGAACTTAGCCCAAAGCGGCCAGGCACGTGGATCACCGACGACATGCGCACTGCCTATCGAGCCCTTCACCAACAGGGCTGGGCGCACTCGGTAGAGGTTTGGCGGGAAGAACGGTTAATAGGCGGTCTATACGGCATGGGTATTGGCCAGGTGTTTTTTGGCGAATCCATGTTTAGTCGCGAGGCCAATGCCTCTAAAATAGCGCTGGTACATCTCTGCGGCCAAATTCAAGAATGGGGATATCCTCTCATTGATTGTCAGGTAGGAAATGACTACCTTGATAATATGGGCGCACAGGAAATCGCTCGGGAAAAGTTTAGGCAGCACCTTAGCGTATATACCAACCTCCCCGGGCACCCCGTGGCAAACTGGACTATGAATTGGCGTTACGGGCAAAAAACGCTAGCGGAATAGGCATGACCGACTCGAAGGAAATAAAACTTTACGCTACCCACCCTCACCCCTGTAGTTATTTTGGTGACCGCGAAGCGCAGACTATATTCATTGATCCAGATATGTCGCCCTCGCCCCTGCTCTACAGCGAATTGTCACGGCGTGGGTTTAGACGTAGCGGAAATCATATTTATCGACCTGACTGCAAACGCTGTAAAGAGTGTATTGCCAGTCGAGTCCCAGTAATGACATTTAAGGCAAGCCGAAGCCAACGCAGAACAATAAATCGTAACGCAGATTTATCTACAGAGGTTTTACCAGCGCCATCAGCGCAAGCATACCCACTATACGAGCGCTATATAAATGGCCGCCACCGCGATGGTGATATGTTTCCACCCTCACGCGAACAGTTCGACAGCTTTTTAGGCGAAAGTAGCGCAACAACAGCATACGTCCATTTTTATGCTGAGGGGGCCTTAGTCGCCGTTGCGGTAACCGATATACTCGATGATGGCTTATCCGCCATTTATACCTTTTATGACCCCGATCTAAACAAGCGGAGTCTGGGTGTTTACGGTATTCTTTGGCAAATTTCCCACGCGAAATCTTTAAATTTGCCCTATGTTTATCTCGGATATTGGATTCGTGACTGCCAAAAAATGGCTTATAAAACCGACTACCGCCCTATAGAACTGCTAATTAACAGTCGCTGGGTTCGACTCAACTAAGCGCCAAGCGAAACTCTGCTTTATCAATACCCTATGTAAATTGCCAAGCTCGGCAAATTCAGGCAAAATGCGCGCAGTTTTGACAGCCCCCAGTGGCCTCAGTGCTACTCAATCATTAATTCTTAAAGACTTTCGAGGATAGTTGCCGAATGGCGAAAGAAGACCAGATAGAAATGGAAGGCGAAGTCATCGACACATTGCCCAATACAACTTTTCGTGTGCGCTTAGAAAATGGCCACGTTGTGACAGCCCATATCTCAGGCAAAATGCGCAAGCATTACATCCGGATTTTAACGGGTGATAAGGTCAAGGTTGAACTAACTCCCTATGACCTTACCAAAGGCCGCATTACCTTCCGCGGCCGTTAAGGGCGATTAGCTTAATCGCAGGTCTGGCTCTCCTCCTCATCCACCGTTTCTGCGGTTAGAGCTAGACCATCACCTTTGACGGTGATACTCACCACCCCACCACATTTCTCCAGGCTGCCAAACAGAACCATTTCAGCGAGTGGTTTCTTGATGTGCTGCTGAATGATGCGTGCCATTGGCCGCGCCCCCATGGTTTTGTCATAACCATTCTCAACTAACCAGCGGCGTGCAGCATCGTCCACATTTAAGACCACTTTTTTGTCGTCTAACTGCGCCTGCAATTCAACCAAGAACTTGTCGACAACGGTTAAAATAACGTCAGACTGCAGCGGCGCAAAGGAAATAACACTGTCCAAGCGATTGCGGAATTCTGGTGTGAATAAGCGGTTGATCGCCTCGGTAGAGTCGGTTTGATTATCCTGCTCTGTAAAGCCTATTGAACGGCGGCTCATACTTTCAGCGCCAGCATTGGTCGTCATGACAAATATCACATTACGGAAATCTGCCTTGCGGCCATTGTTGTCGGTCAACGAACCATGATCCATGACCTGCAGGAGCAGATTAAACAAATCAGGGTGGGCCTTTTCAATTTCGTCTAACAACACCACAGAGTGGGGATGCTTGGTGACGGAATCGGTTAGCAAGCCGCCTTGATCAAAACCAACATAACCCGGGGGCGCACCGATGAGACGAGATACGGTATGGCGCTCCATATACTCCGACATATCGAAACGAATCAGCTCTAAGCCAAGCAGTTTGGCAAGCTGTCGGCAAATCTCAGTCTTACCAACACCAGTTGGGCCGGCTAGCAAGAAGCTCCCTATTGGCTTCTCTGCTGACTTCAAACCTGCGCGCGCAAGTTTAATGGATGCACTGAGTTCCGATACCGCCTGATCCTGACCGAAGACCACCATTTTGAGATTGTCTTCGAGCTTGGCCAATGACGCTTTATCGTCTGACGACACGCTTTTAGGTGGTATACGCGCAATCTTAGCGACAATCGCCTCTACTTCTGCGATATCAATTTTTTCCACTCTGTTTTCTGGTTTTTGCAGCCGCTGGTAGGCACCCGCTTCGTCGATCACATCAATTGCCTTATCAGGCAAAAAGCGATCATTGATATAGCGTGCCGACAACTCTGCCGCTGAGCGCAATGCGCCATCGGTATACTTGAGGTCGTGATGACTTTCAAAGCGCGAGCGCAGACCTTTCAATATTAAGAAGGTATCTTCCACTGACGGCTCGTTTACATCGACTTTTTGGAAGCGACGGCTCAACGCGCGGTCCTTATCAAAAATACCGCGATACTCTTGGAAGGTAGTCGAACCGATACACCGCATCTGTCCAGAGCTGAGCAGCGGTTTCAAAAGATTGGACGCATCCATCACACCACCGGACGCCGCGCCGGCACCAATGATAGTGTGAATCTCATCTATGAACAAAATGGCGCCTTCACGCTTCTTAAGATCGGCGAGTAAGCCTTTTAAGCGTTTTTCAAAATCACCGCGGTATTTTGTACCGGCAAGCAATGCGCCCATATCTAATGAGTAAACCACACTGCCGATAAGGACATCGGGTACTTCGCCATCGACTATACGCTTTGCCAAGCCCTCCGCGATCGCGGTTTTACCAACGCCGGACTCACCAACGAGTAGAGGGTTGTTTTTGCGTCGGCGGGTAAGGATCTGCGCAACGCGCTCGACTTCTTCAGCACGCCCAATCAGCGGGTCAATCCGCCCCGCCTTGGCCTCTTCATTTAAGTTAGTGGCAAAATTCTCAAGTGGGCGCTGCTCAGGATCGCCATTTTCACCTTCTTGATCTTGCTGTTGATCGTGCTCAAGCCCCTCGGCGCCAGATACTTTTGAGATGCCGTGGGTAATATAATTCACCACGTCTAGACGATTAACATTTTGGGACTTTAAAAAGTAAACAGCTTGGCTTTCCTGCTCACTAAAAATGGCAACCAGCACATTTGCGCCGGTGACCTCTTGCTTACCGGAGGACTGCACATGGAATACCGCTCGCTGAAGCACGCGCTGAAAGCCCAGTGTGGGCTGCGTATCGCGCTCTGCGTCGTCTTCGGGAATGCGCGGCGTGGTGGCCTCAACAAACTCTTTTAGCTCGCCCTTGAGCTGAGTTAAATCAGCACCGCAGGCTAGCAGCACCTTAACGGCAGCCTCATTGTCTGCTAAAGCCAGTAGCAGGTGCTCAACCGTCATAAACTCATGTCGACGACTACGAGCCGATTTAAATGCCTGGCTCAATGTTGTTTCGAGATCTTTGCTCAACATAGACTACGTCCGCCCTTTGACATTACAAACTTCAATCATCGCTTTCTTCTATCTCAGCAAGTAGCGGATGGCCATTATCTCTTGCGTACTGGTTTACCTGTGCCGCTTTGGTTTCCGCGATATCTTTGGTAAACACGCCGCACACCCCTTTACCTTTGGTGTGTACTGCAAGCATTACTTGGGTGGCGCGCTGCCGATCCAAATAAAAGAAGTCCTCTAAAATTTCGACAACAAACTCCATCGGAGTGTAATCATCGTTCAACAAGATCACCGCATACATGCGTGGCTTCTTCAATTCAGGCTTTGCCTCTTGAATTGCTAAGCCATTACCGTGATCTTCGTCGGCTTTATTACCTGAGTTTTGTATATCAATGTTCATTTTCACTGGCTTTACCTGAGCTTATCACCACTATAACCCCACGCAATAGGGAAATTAACCAACTTAACGACTTACATCTTCTTCACTTGACGAAGAGGCCGGACTGTTTTAAAAATGGGGGCTAAGTCGCAAAATACAAGGTGGTTTGCGTAAATATGACAATAACTATAACGACAATTAAGGATAAAAAGCTATGCAGCAGGGTGTTGTAAAGTGGTTCAATAACGCCAAGGGCTACGGTTTCATTGTTTCAGAAAATAGTGAAGATGAGGTTTTTGCGCACTATTCGGCTATTACGATGGAAGGCTACAAAACCTTAAAAGCGGGACAAAGCGTGAAGTTTAGCGCGGAGCCAGGCCCCAAAGGACTTCATGCGACCAACATTCAGGCATCAGACGAAGAGTAAAAGAAGAAAATTTCCAATTTAGAGATTTTGCCACCGGCAGCGCCGGTGGCAAAATGGCTTTACGCCATGTGCTTAACGATAGCATCACCGAATTCAGAACATTTCAGCAAGGTTGCACCTTCCATCAAACGCTCAAAATCGTAGGTTACCGTCTTAGCTTGGATTGCGCCGTTCATACCGTCGATAATCAGGTCAGCAGCTTCATTCCAACCCATGTGACGCAGCATCATTTCAGCAGACAGGATCAAGGAACCTGGGTTTACCTTGTCCAGGCCTGTGTACTTAGGTGCAGTACCGTGGGTAGCTTCAAACAACGCAATGTTATCGCTCAAGTTTGCACCCGGTGCGATACCAATACCACCAACCTGGGCTGCAAGTGCATCAGACAAGTAGTCACCATTCAAATTAAGCGTAGCAATGACGCTGTATTCGTCTGGACGTAGTAAAACCTGTTGCAGCATGGCGTCAGCAATAACATCTTTAACGACGATTTCTTTGCCAGTATTAGGGTTGTTAAACTTAACCCATGGGCCGCCATCAATCAGCTCTGCACCAAACTCGCTGACCGCTAGCTCGTATGCCCAATTCTTGAACGCACCTTCGGTGAACTTCATGATATTGCCTTTGTGCACAATGGTCAGTGACGGCAAATCTTGATCGATGGTGTATTGCAATGCCTTACGTACTAGGCGCTCGGTACCTTCTTTAGATACCGGCTTGATACCGATACCACATTCTTGCGGGAAGCGGATTTTAGTAACGCCCATCTCTTCCTGTAAGAATTCGATGACTTTATCAGCTTCTGGTGTGCCCGCTTTCCACTCGATACCCGCATAAATGTCTTCTGAGTTTTCGCGGAAAATAACCATATTGGTTTTGCCCGGTTCTTTAACCGGAGAAGGTACGCCTTCAAACCAACGCACTGGACGCTGACATACATAAAGATCTAGTTCTTGGCGCAACGCGACGTTCAATGAACGGAAGCCGCCGCCGACGGGCGTAGTCAAAGGACCTTTTATGCCTACGACATAGTCTTTAATTGCATCTAGAGTTTCTGCCGGGAACCAGTCACCGTCGTACAACTCTGCTGCTTTTTCGCCAGTGTAGATTTCCATCCAGCTGATTTTCTTGGCGCCTGAGTAGGCTTTTTCAACGGCTGCATCAACTACGTTGATCATCACCGGAGTAATGTCGGCCCCGATGCCATCACCTTCGATAAAAGGAATAATTGGCCGATCGGGTACATTGAGGGAAAGATCCGCATTAACGGTGATTTTCTCGCCCGCAGTAGGTACCTTGATATGTTGGTATCCCATTTTTGACTCCATGGTTTATGAGTTAGTATCTGTGCTAGTGCTCGCTCAAATAATGAAAACAGCTACATATTGCTACAATGCAGCTTCTGCAAAAAGCGCGGCATTATAACACTTTATACCCAGATTTCTTCTATGAATGAGCCTATTTTTATCGTGAGTGATATTTTTCTTTTTAACAAGCCCTACCAAGTGATGAGTCAATTCACCGACTCAGATGGGCGAGCCAACCTGTCTGATTACATCAGGATACCGGCCATATATCCAGCGGGAAGGCTCGATTATGACTCAGAAGGCTTGATGATTTTAACAGGCGACGGTGAACTTCAGCACCAGATAAGCCATCCGCGTCACAAGCTCCCAAAAACCTACTGGGTGCAGGTCGATGGCGACATTAACGAAGAGGCATTAAAACAACTGCGAGCCGGCGTGGGCCTCAATGACGGCCCAACCCTGCCGGCAATTGCAGACAAAATTGTTGAGCCAGCGTCACTCTGGCCCCGCACTCCTCCGGTGCGATTTCGCGCCAACATCCCCACCAGTTGGATAAGCCTTACCATTAGCGAGGGTCGCAATAGACAGGTTCGGCGCATGACGGCTGCCGTGGGCTTCCCGACTCTGCGCCTGATCCGGGCTAGCATTGGCAATTGGAACATAGAAGGCTTGGCGCCAGGCGAGCACACCTCGGCCACCCTGGGACCGGAATTTATTCGCTACAAGCCACAAAACACCCACAAGCCAAAACCTAACTACCGCAAATCCACTAAACCATCACGGCGCAAGCGTAGTCCTTAAACCTCTGCTCCTGTTACAATCCGCACTTTAAAGGCCGGGTTCATTTATGGAATGGCATCCACATGTCACTGTTGCAACATTGGTTGAGAATGACGGTAAGTTTTTATTTGTCGAAGAAATTAAGCATGGCCGCAAAGTCTTAAACCAGCCAGCCGGCCATCTTGAAGAAAACGAGAGCTTAATAGAGGCTGCACTCAGAGAAACACTAGAAGAGACACAGTGGCGAGTAGAGATCTTAGGCGTGGTTGGCGTAGGCCTCTACAAAGCACCCGCCAATGGCGTGACCTACCATCGAACCAGTTTTTTCGCTCGTCCCATCGCGTTTTGCCCTGAGCAAAAACTCGACATCGATATTGAGCAGGCCATTTGGTTAACGCCCGATGAGCTAAGAGAGCGCCGCGGGCAACTTCGCAGCCCCTTAGTTCTGGAGTGTTTAGAAAGGTATTTACAGGGTCAGCGCCACCCACTATCAATGATTTACTAGCGCAGCGAACTCACCGCGTAACGGATACATGAATGATTCAGAAAGACCCCAGTGACACTAAAGTTATCGTCGGTATGTCCGGCGGTGTCGACTCCTCGGTATCTGCCCTACTCTTGATTCAACAAGGCTTTCAGGTTGAAGGCTTGTTCATGAAAAACTGGGACGAAGATGACGGCACGGAATACTGTACTGCCAAAGACGACCTAGCAGACGCCAGCGCAGTTTGCGATAAACTGGGCATACACCTTCACACCGCAAATTTCGCCGCCGAATACTGGGACAATGTGTTCGAGCACTTTCTTGAAGAATACAAAGCCGGCCGGACACCCAACCCAGATATCCTGTGCAATCGCGAAATTAAGTTTAAAGCTTTTCTTGAGTACGCCATTGTCTTGGGGGCAGATTACATCGCGACCGGCCACTATACGCGGCGACGCGACATTGACGGGACAAGCCAGCTGTTAAAAGGCCTAGATCCGAATAAGGATCAAAGCTATTTTCTGCACGCCGTAGGCAGCGAACAATTGGCCAAAACCTTATTTCCGGTGGGTGAAATTGAAAAACCCGAAGTGCGGTCCCTAGCAGAAAAACACGAACTGATCACCCACGACAAAAAGGACAGCACCGGCATCTGCTTTATCGGCGAGCGACGCTTTAAAGATTTCCTCCAGCAGTATTTGCCAGCCAAACCGGGCAGAATTAAAACCCTTGATGGTATCGATATGGGCCAGCATAGCGGCTTGATGTACCACACCATCGGTCAGCGCCAAGGCCTTGGCATTGGCGGCGTAAAAGGCGGCGGCGAAGAGCCCTGGTACGTTATCGATAAAGACCTTGAGCGCAATGTGTTATTAGTAGCACAGGGTAGTCAACACCCCGCCTTGTTCAAGCAGGCGTTACAGGTAAGCGACATTCACTGGATTAGCGGGCAAGCGCCAATATTCCCGCATAATTGCACAGCCAAGACCCGCTACCGCCAAGCCGATCAGCAGTGCGAAATACGTCCTACTGACACCGGCTTTGACGTGCATTTCAGCGAAGCACAGCGCGCCATCACACCCGGCCAATCAGTCGTATTCTACGACGGCGACGTGTGTCTTGGCGGCGGTATTATCGAAGCGGGATATCAGTATCAATGAGTGACGACAAACAAATCACGCCGACAGACAAAGACATCCAGGCTAGGCAGCAAATCTTGGCTCTCGCCGCAATTGTGCAGGCAGCGGTTCTGGTCGATCAAATAGCGCGTACCGGCCAAGCCGAGCCGCAAGCGGTAGAGGCAACCATAGAAAGCCTATTTGCCTTTTCTGCCAATACCACCGAAGAAGCCTATGGCAGCATAGAGAATTTGGAAATTGGCGTGCGGGGACTGCGGGATTTACTCAGTGGCAATGACTACGGCGAGCGCAAAAGTGTTATGCGCTATTGTCTAGGCGTGCTGCACCTATACAAAAAATTGCGGGGTGACGCAGATACGAGCGCAATATTGCGCAGCCGCCTGCAGCATACCGCCAAGCAAAAATCTTTTAATGGAAATGATATCAACACCTTATCGAATTCTCTTTCAGCTATTTATCAAGATACAATTTCCAAGTACAACTTTAGAATCCAAATCACTGGCAGCGCGCAAGAGTTGCAAAACGCCAATAATGCGGCTCGAATTCGCACGCTTTTGTTAGCCGCGATTCGAGCGGCCTATCTGTGGCATCAAGCCGGCGGCAGTCGCTGGAAACTGGTGCTGCAACGAAATCGAATTTTCGCCCAAACCAAACAACTGTTAGCGACTGAAATCCGACGTTAATTCATGTATTATTGCGCGCTTTCCGCACTGCCCGCCCCGATTTAGAAAAGGTATTTACTATGGACTTATCCGCGCTTTCTGCCATCTCCCCCGTCGATGGCCGCTACGGCAACAAAACCGCTAGCTTGCGCCCTGTTTTCAGCGAATTCGGTCTGATCAAGTATCGCCTTATCGTTGAAGTGCGCTGGCTCCAGCAACTTGCTGCCAACCCAGCCATCGGTGAAGTACGAGCTCTTAGCAGTGACGCGAACGCCGTCTTAGAAGCGCTAATTAGTAATTTTGATGAAGTGGGCGCGCAAAAGGTAAAAGACATCGAAGCCACCACCAACCACGACGTAAAAGCAATTGAGTACTTTATAAAAGATGCTATTAGCGGCAACACAGAACTGGCTGCAGTATCCGAATTCGTGCACTTTGCCTGCACATCAGAAGACATCAATAATCTGTCTCACGCTCTCATGCTGAAAGAAGGTCGTGAAATACTGCTGAGCGAATGCGATGCCATCATCGACAAGCTCACCACCCAAGCCCATGAATTTGCCGAAATTCCCATGCTGTCTCGCACCCACGGCCAAACCGCCAGCCCAACCACCATGGGCAAAGAATTTGCCAATGTGGTTGCGCGTCTGCGGCGTCAGCGCCAGGTCATAGCAAGCATTGAACTGCTAGGTAAAATTAACGGCGCGGTAGGCAACTACAATGCGCACCTGTCGGCCTACCCAGACATTGATTGGGAGGCAAACGCAGACGACTTTATTAGTAAGCTCGGTATTACCTGGAATCGCTATACCACCCAAATTGAACCCCACGATTACATCGCCGAATTATTTGATGCCATTGCCCGCTTCAACACCATCTTAATTGACCTTGATCGCGACATTTGGGGCTATATCTCGCTGGGCTACTTTAAACAGCGCACAATTGCCGGCGAAGTGGGCTCGTCAACCATGCCGCACAAAGTGAATCCCATTGATTTTGAAAACTCGGAAGGCAACCTCGGAATAGCCAATGCGGTTCTTCACCACCTGGCCGTCAAGTTGCCCATCTCACGCTGGCAGCGCGATCTGACCGACTCCACTGTGCTGCGCAATATGGGCGTGGGCATTGCCTACAGCACGATGGCGTATCAGGCCACTATGAAGGGCTTGAGCAAGCTGGAGATTAACGTTGCGCGAATAGCCGCGGATCTTGATGACAGCTGGGAAGTACTTGCCGAACCTATTCAAACGGTTATGCGTCGCTACGGCATTGAAGAGCCGTACGAAAAATTGAAAGCACTTACCCGCGGCCAGCGTATTACGGCAGATATATTAAAAGCCTTTGTCGACACCCTTGAAATGCCTGACGCGGCGAAGGCCGAATTGCGGGAACTAACGCCAGCAAGCTATATCGGCAACGCCGTTGCCCAAGCTAAACGGATTTAACATAATGGCGCTGCAACACTTTGATCCACAAACATTTTTAGATCAAGTTTGGCAGCGCAATGCCCTGCTTATAAAAAATGCGATACCCAATTATGACTGCCCATTAGATGGCAATGACCTTGCGGGTCTAGCCTGTGAAGACGATGTCGACAGCCGAATTATCATTGAAAAAGATGGCGGCTGGGAGCTGCGCAACGGCCCGTTTAAAGAGGACGATTTCGGCACCCTTCCCGAATCGAAGTGGACCTTATTGGTTCAAAGTGTCGATCACTATCTACCCGAATTAGCCGAACTGCTGGCACACTTCCGCTTTATTCCTCGCTGGCGAACAGAAGACGTCATGGTGAGTTACGCCTGCGACGGTGGCAATGTCGGCCCGCATTACGACCAATACGATGTCTTTTTAGTGCAAGGCAGCGGACGCCGACGCTGGAAAATCGGTGGCCACTGCACGCCGAGCAATGCCCTATCAAACACATCTGGACTGCGTTTGTTAAAGGATTTCAGCGCAGAACAGGAATACCTACTGGAAGCGGGTGATGTCCTTTATGTGCCGCCTGGAGTGGCGCATTGGGGAGTTGCTGAAGGCGACGACTGCATCACCCTTTCCGTTGGTTTTCGAGCCCCATCGGAAGCCGCGCTGCTCAGCGACTTTAGCGACGATATTGCCAGCTACCTCGACGAATCTTTACGTTATCAAGATCCGCAGCTCAGCGCTGATGCACACCCCGCCGAGATTTCTGCGCAGGTGCGCCAGCATGTTAAATCGCTGATACAGCGCCACATCGACGATGACCAGCACCTTGCGCGCTGGTTCGGCGAGATGATGACTCGTATCCCTGATCAAGAAAGCATGGTAGACGACTCCCTGAGCCCAGAAGCATTTCTTTTGGAGCTTGCCGAGGGCGCGGTGCTGCAATTGCGGTTGGGAGCCCGGCTTGCCTTCGACGATCAGTATTTATTTGCGGATGGCCTCGCGTTTCCCTATCCAGCCGAGCAGCGCGGCGATGTTAGAGCGCTGTGCGAAATCGAGTGTGGCGTCACGATAGATACAGCGCACCGCCTAAGTCCTGACATGATTTATGCCCTTTTCTGTAACGGCACCCTGTGTTTTTACGATGATACGCAAGACTGATTGGCACACCAGTGAAGCTGAACTTGTGGCCATTCGTCGCGAGGTTTTCATCGACGAACAGCATGTTCCCATCGAACTAGAAATCGACGATCACGATCCCCACTGCCATCACTGGCTCGCCTATATCAATAACGAGGCTGTTAGCACCGTTAGAATGCTCGATAACGGCGGAATTGGGCGCATGGCGGTGCGTAAACCCTTTCGCAAACAAGGGGTGGGCAAAGCGCTACTGCAAGCTGCAATTGAATATGCCAAAGAGCAAGACTGGCGCTCGCTAACGCTGTCTGCCCAGGATCACGCCATCAACTTTTATGTCGCACAAGGCTTTATAGCCTTCGGCGATATGTTTATGGACGCGGGAATTCCCCATCAATCAATGCAGCTGCTACTGCGCGAGTCCCGCAAGCTAGGCCAAGACAGCGCAATATTCTTGCCCAGTGATAATGCCGCTACCGCCCTGGATTTATGTCAGCAGGCGCGCCGAACACTGCGCATATTTAGCCGCTCACTTGACCCTGCGGTATACGCAAGGGAAGATATTGTTAGCGCTTTATCCGCACTAGCCAGGCGCCATCGCCAGAGTGAAATAAGACTATTGATATGCGATGAATCGCCATTGCGAGAGCAGCGTCACCCATTGATTGAGCTATGTCAGCGACTGCCCTCCTCCATACCCCTGCGAGTTCTGCCTTTCGATTCACAAGCTGAATTAAATGAATTTTTTGTACTTGCCGACCGCAGCGGTATCTTCGTGCATTCAGAAAGCGCACCTGAGACAAGCTGGTGTAGCTATTTTCTTCCTCCCAAGGTCAGTGACTACCAGGAGCGCTTTGACCGAATGTGGGCCCGAGGAGAGCAACTCAGGTATTTGCGCAGACTCTATTAGGCTTTCAATTCACGACTTAATAAGCTAAAAACTGCTAAAATCTAGCGCGCCGCTCAAAACATCAAGCTGCTGAAAACATGACATATTCCTGACAAATTTATGACGAAAGCCGTATTTTCGCGCCATCCCGACATTTTTACATAAAAAAAGCCAAGCAAAGTCCCCCTTCTTTACTTTTACACGAGCAAAATTGACTAATTTGCTGTACATTACCCGCCTATTTTCAACCCAGCTTATCTAGAGAGCGCTATGACTGATCTATCCCTTTACAGAAATATTGGTATTTTCGCCCACGTTGATGCCGGTAAAACCACGACTACCGAGCGTATCCTCAAGCTGACCGGTAAAATCCATAAAATCGGTGAAGTTCATGAAGGCGAGTCAACCACCGACTTCATGGAACAAGAAGCTGAGCGCGGGATTACCATTCAGTCAGCAGCGGTAAGCTGTTTTTGGAAAGGCCATCGCTTTAACGTAATCGACACACCAGGCCACGTTGACTTCACAGTTGAAGTGTATCGCTCGCTGAAAGTACTCGATGGCGGTATCGGCGTATTCTGTGGTTCTGGCGGCGTTGAGCCTCAGTCAGAAACCAACTGGCGCTACGCGAATGACTCAAAAGTATCACGTCTTATCTTTGTTAATAAACTTGACCGTATCGGCGCTGACTTCATCCGCGTAACTGATCAAGTAACTAAAGTACTTGGCGCCAAGCCATTAATCATGACTCTGCCTATCGGTCGCGAAGACACCTTCAAAGGTGTTGTCGACCTGTTAAGCCGTAAAGCTTACATTTGGGATGAAACTGGACAGCCAGAAAACTACACCATAGAAGACGTGCCAGCCGATATGGTTGATGACGTTGAGATGTACCGCGAGCAACTGATCGAAAACGCAGTTGAAATGGACGACGACGTTATGATGGCGTATATGGAAGGTGAGCAACCTTCTGATGACGACATCAAGCGTTGCATCCGCAAAGGTACTTTGGAGCTCGCGTTCTTCCCAACTTACTGTGGTTCTGCCTTCAAAAACAAAGGCATGCAGTTGTTACTTGATGCGGTTGTTGACTACTTGCCAACGCCAACTGAAGTTAACCCGCAACCACTAACTGACGAAGAAGGTAATCCAAACGGCAAGTACGCTATCGTTGCCGATGACGAACCCTTCCGTGCACTAGCATTCAAAATCATGGACGACCGTTTCGGCGCCCTAACCTTCGTACGTATTTACTCAGGTAAATTGAACAAAGGCGACACCGTCCTTAACTCGTTCACAGGTAAATCTGAGCGTGTTGGCCGTATGGTTGAGATGCAAGCTGACGAGCGCAACGAATTAAGCTTCGCGCAGGCCGGTGACATTATCGCAATCGTGGGTATGAAGAACGTGCAAACCGGTCACACTCTATGTGACCCTAAATTCCCTTGCACACTTGAAGCCATGGTCTTCCCAGAGCCTGTAATCTCGATCTCTGTTACACCAAAAGACAAAGGCTCTACCGAGAAAATGGGTATCGCCATCGGCAAAATGGTTGCCGAAGATCCAACCTTCCGCGTTGAAACTGACATTGACTCGGGCGAAACCATTCTTAGAGGGATGGGCGAGCTTCACCTTGATATTAAAGTGGACATCCTTAGACGTACTTACGGCGTTGATCTAGTAGTTGGCCAACCGCAGGTTGCCTACCGCGAAACCATCTCCATGCCTATCGAAGACAGCTACACGCACAAGAAGCAGTCTGGTGGTTCAGGTCAATACGGTAAAATCGACTACAAAATCAAGCCGGGCGAAGCAAACACAGGCTTCACCTTCAAGTCGTCTGTTGTTGGCGGTAACGTTCCTAAGGAATTCTTCCCCGCTATCGAGAAAGGCTTTAGATCTATGATGGGTATTGGTCCATTAGCGGGCTTCCCAGTACTAGACGTAGAAGTTGAGCTAGTAGACGGTGGATACCACGCGGTCGACTCCTCGGCTATCGCTTTCGAAATCGCAGCAAAAGGCGCATTCCGTCAGTCTATGCCTAAGGCCGGCCCACAGCTTCTTGAGCCCATCATGAAAGTCGATGTTTACAGCCCCGAAGATCACGTTGGTGATGTTATCGGTGACTTGAACCGTCGTCGCGGCATGATCTCTGGCCAGGAGCCAAACACCACGGGCGTTCGTATTAAGTCAGATGTACCTCTTTCAGAAATGTTTGGCTACATCAGTACTCTGCGTACGATGACTTCTGGTCGCGGTCAATTCTCTATGGAGTTCTCGCACTATTCAGCATGCCCAATGAACGTATCTGAAGCGGTTATTGCTAAAGAGAAAGAAAAGAAAGCAGCTGCAGCTAAGTAATTAGCTCAGCCAAACAAAAAGCCCTGTCAGTTTTCACTGGCAGGGCTTTTTTTATGCTTTCAAATTTTGGTAAGCCAATATAGTTAGTAGTCCAGCATCACACCAACCTCATTGTCCCGATCAATAACCTCATAGCAACGCAAATTCCGGCACGGCTCTTCGCTAAAATGCGTTAATTCGCCATTTCGAATATCAAAACGATATGCGTGTTGAGGGCAAATTAGCTCCATACCCGACACGTCAGAGCTACTTAGCGGATACTCCCGATGGGGGCAATTGCTTTCAATCAGATAGCGAGCGCCATCTAATTGCAGCAGCATCAGGTTGTGACTATCTATCTTGAAAACCTTACGATAGCCGTCAAACAAGTTAATGTACTTTTCTAGACTGTAGTAACGCATAAGCAATATTTTGAAGAGTTTCGCAAAGCTTACCGCAAAGCCCGATTTGACGGTAAAGATTTCATCCCTAGTCTCAAAATGACATTAAAACCTTAGCTGATCATCTTACGTGCAACTACCCATTTACTTTAGAAAGCGCAGGTCTAAACTGCTTAGTAGACAAAAATCAGAACAATAATAGCGAAAGATCGCAATCTTTTGACAGGCCAAGAAAGCCCCGAGCATGGAATATGAAGGGAGTATCGCAATGGATATCGAAAAAGGCACAATCCGTAAAATAACAACCGCCCTATTCTGCGCAGTGCTTTCGGCCTGTGGTGGTGGATCTGGTGGTAGTGGCGCTGCACCAAGTGTTGAAGACTCTTCGAATAGCCTTTTGCGTTCTGTTAGTAGCGACGAAGAGTTCGTCGCGCGTTTTAAATCTGCCTACACTCAAACAAACGGGAATCGACAAGATCAACAACCGCCGCTAGCCGCAGAGGGCGCCGCCACTGACAATAGTGCATCGCCGAGTGGTTATTCGAGCACTTATAGCTTAGAAGACAATGTCGATGAATTTGATGTACTCAAATACGACGGAGATTACCTTTACATCGTACCGACCATCCAGCAGACCTGCTGCTTTATTAGCCAAGGCAACGCCGCCTTCGCTAGCGATGCTCTCGTTGCGCCACAGAACCCTCAAAACCCAGGCAGCATTCGGATTTTAAGTACCAACCCTGACGATGCCAGCGCACAAGAAGTGACCACAATTCCGCTGGCTGACGGTGAATATGTGCAGGGATTGTATGTGCAAAATAATCGACTCATCAGTATTGGCACGACTCAGTTTTATGGCAGCTACGGTGACGCATGGCAACAAATAGCGCCGTGGGGACAACAGTCAGTGGCGGTAAAAATTTACGACACTAGCAACATCGACAATATTTCCCAGCCTTGGAACATCAGTATCGAAGGTGGTTTTGTAGACAGTCGTCGCATTGGCGACACTCTCTATCTCATCAGTCGCCACACGCCGTACTGGGATAATATTTACTACTATCCTGCTAGTCAGCAAGAAGCTAATGCCAACAAGCAAACTCTCGCGGGCACAACATCGGCAGATATCATTCCTAACATCACGATCAATGAACAAACAAAGCCATTATTTACAGCAGAGGACTGCTTAATCACCCGGAACGATCAAGCTGACGAATACGCTTATCCGGTTATTACCAGCATTACCGCAATTCCACTCAACAACCCAAACAGTACCCAAACCACCTGCTATGACGAAGACGCCAATGGTATTTACATGTCCGCTAACGCCTTGTATTTGAGCCAAGCGCGTAACGGAAGTAGCGAAGGTCAAACGCGGGTGCACAAATTTTCACTCGGTGCGGGCAAACCGGACTATCGAGTCTCAGCTGATATAGCGGGTAGTTTATGGAATCGCGGCCAAGTCGATTTCAGAATGTCTGAAAAAGGCAATCAATTGCGCGTAGTCACTACACGTTACACCGGCGATAGCGAAGATCTGCGTGACCATCAATTAACTATATTGCAAGAAGCCAGCGATGATTTGCGCCTGGATCAGGTGTCCGCACTGCCAAATAGCAGCAGACCCGCAGAAATCGGCAAGCCAAATGAGTCGCTCTATGGCGTGCGCTTTTTGGACGATCGCTTATATCTCGTTAGCTTTGAACAGATAGACCCGCTGTACGTCCTGGACCTGAGTAATCCCGCCGACCCTTACATTGCCGGCGAACTTGAAATACCCGGCTTCTCTGATTTTTTGCATCCAGTAAATGACAGCTTATTACTTGGACTAGGCCAATCCGCACAGAGTCAGGGCTTGGTAAAACTCAGTCTGTTCAATGTGGCAAATATTGCCAACCCCACCGAGTTAGCTACCGCTCTGCTTGGCAAAGAAGGTGGCTGGAATTATTCCGAAGCACAATACAACCGCCACGCCTTTACGTATTTGGCGCAAGCAGACGGCACTGATCGCTTAACGGTACCGGTTCAGACTTCTTACAACACCGATCAAGGTGCCTATATAAACGAGAATCGTTTATATCTATTGGAAATAAATGGGAAAGCAAACCCTGCTGCCGCCAGTTTAGATTTGATTGGCGATATCATCGCCAGCCCAGCGCCAAATGAAAACTGGTATGGAGCTCAGAATCGCTCAGTCATTCACGAAGACGCTGTGTATTTTCTGTCTGGCGACTATATTTGGTCTGCACTGTGGACAGATCCAGGCCAGCAAACTGGCCCGCAATAATTTAGCACTCTTTCCTCATTATGGTGGATAGCCGCTGCTATCCACTCGTTTTTCAACGCCCCTCCCTAGCTACTCTGCCACTTGTGCTGCAGCTCTAAAATCATCCCGCCACTGCTCAAACAACAATTTTAATCGCCGTGTCAGCCAGCAAATACATTTGCTTTCTTAAGAATATAAATTTAAGATTTTAAATCAACACTGTTGTTCAATATAGGTGGGCGCGCCCGTGAGGCCGACGCACAGTTATACCGACAGAATAAATTTCATGAACAGAAAAATAATCAGTTATGACACACAACCTACTTTTGAGTGCAGCAAAACTCAACTAACACACTATAAAATAAATAAGGAAACGCTATGAAGAATTCTCGTCCACGCCGAGCTTCTATATGCCCTACAGTTAAACGTTGCTCTCAGTACCTGAGTTTTATGGCCGCACTCTCTGCAATCCACCCTGTATTAGCACAAGACACCAGCCGGGCTAGCAAAGCGGCTTCCGGTACCGGTGTGATTGAAGAAGTGAGAGTGACTGCGCAGCGCCGCACAGAGCGCTCTTTGGATGTACCGATTGCGATTACTGCCATCGGCAGCGAACAATTAGGCCAGGGTGACGTACAACAACTCAGCGATATCATGAAACTGACCCCGGGCCTGCGCTTTGACAATACCGGTGGTTTTGCGCAACCCACCATACGTGGCGTTGGCACTGCAGTTGTGGTCGCTGGCAGCAGCTCGAATGTCGGGATATACGCCGACGGATTTTACTCTTCCAATCCTTTTGTCGCGGATTCTGAACTACTCAGCGTAGAAAGTGTACAGGTTCTCAAAGGCCCTCAAGGTACCTTGTTCGGCCGCAACTCGACTGGCGGCGCCATACTCATCACCACCAGCGAACCAAGCATAGAAGAAAGTCTGGAACTACAAGCTTCATACGGCAGCTACAATACCCAGCGCTACCAGGCCTATGCAACCGGCGGTGCCAATGTGCTCGCCTTTGACATTGCCGGATTATTGCGTTCAAGCGACGGCTTTGTAGACAATATTGCGACGGGGTCCGACACCGATGGCGAATACGAAAATTCCGCCATACGCTTGGGGGCCATGTTTGAACCCTCGGACACGCTGTCAATATTACTGCGTTACGCCTATGCAGATACCGAAGACAATTCGTCTGTTGCAGCTAACGCCTATGAGAAAGACGGCAGAACCTACGCCTCGGCAGAATCCTTTGGCACCCCCGTCGCAACCCGTCCCGATCAAGTGTCCAATGATTTTCTACCGATATTTCAATCTGAAGCCGAAGCTGTTCAGCTGACAATTAAAGCGGATTTGGATTTCGCAACGCTAAGCTCCTACACCCAATACCGGGAAGAAACTGCCACGCACCACGAAGACTTCGATATGTCCGAGCAGCTGATTTACCATTTTATTTTCAATAACAGAGATAAAGTATTTAGCCAGGAGTTCTTGCTATCGTCATCGGGGGATGGTCCATTGCAGTGGACGACCGGCCTGTTCTACTTCAATAACACCTCGGTCTTTGATGATAACCGCGGCGCCTCTCCTGCGACTGGCGGCGCTTTTGTACGCAATGGCGGATCCGGGGTGGAGGTGAATTCGCTGGCGCTATTCGGCGATATGACCTATGAATTACGATCTGACCTATACCTCACATTGGGACTTCGTTACAGCCAGGACGACATCGAGGGTTACCTCGTCAGCAGCACCCTAGTTCGCACCGAGGCGCCCAGCCTCGATGATTCACAGCTATCGCCGCGAATTGCGCTACGCTATGAATTAGGTGAAAACGCCAGCACCTACGTGTCTTATACCGAAGGCTACAAATCCGCCATTCTCAACGTCGGGGGCGACAGTTTAAATGGTGTAGAGGTTGAACCGGAAGAAATCAAAGCCTATGAGATCGGTTATAAATATAATTCAGGCCAAATGGCGTTTGATTTAGCCGCATACTATTACGACTATCAAAATCTGCAGGTTGCCAGTTATATCGGCGCTTCGAGCGTAGTCGAAAACGCAGCGGACTCCAGCATTTTTGGCATTGAAGGCCAAATTCGCTACGCGCTGACTGAAGAACTGGAAGTTAACGCGGGTGCCAATTATCTAAATACAGAATACGATGACTTTGCTCGCTCGCAAGTCTGGACTCAATGTACTGATCCCGTGGCATGTGGTGCTTCTACGGGAATATTTGTGCCCAGCTATGAAGACGCATCAGGGAATAATTTGGCTCGTTCACCTGAGTTGACCGCCAATATCGGCGCCAGCTACACACAAGTTATTGCCGAAGGTGAATTTAACCTCACGGCAACATGGTATTACAGCTCTGATTTTTACTTCGACTCTTCACAGGCGTATGAGCAAGATGCCTATAGCTTGCTGAGTTTGCGCGCAGCATGGACCGACCCCTCCGACACCTACACGGTAGCATTGTTTGGTGACAACTTGACGGATGAAGAATACAGAAATCAGGTGTTACCACAGTTCTATGGCGCGCTATCAACATGGGGAGCACCACAGACATTCGGTGTTTCCATCGCACTGCGCTATTAATATTAGCGGTCTACGTAGCGGCAAGCAGTCAATCTCACTGACTGCCGCTAAATAAAAATGGTGTGATATTTTGTAATATCACACCATTTTTATTTCCAAAACACCGCCAGTTGCTATACTTCGCCACCTTAAAAATTCGCCGCACCTTGCCCATGTCAGATAATCTTCTCTATACCGATCTGTCGACTTACTACGACATTATGTGCGCCGATATCGACTATCAGGCCCAAAGCGACACAGCCCACAGACTATGGCAAATTTTTGGCAACGAGGGCAAAAATCATCTTGATTTAGCCTGCGGCACCGGCCCACACATCCGGCACTTAATCGACCGTGGTTACCACGGTAGCGGACTGGACATAAATCAGCCGATGCTGGATATCGCGCAACATCACTGCCCCGAGGCACAGTTCAGCCAGCAAGACATGTGTGATTTCCGTTTGGATGTCCCCGTCGATTTAATCACCTGCTTTTTATACTCCATTCACTACAACAGCAGCGTAATCAAGCTTCAAAAGTGTATTCGCCATGCCCATAAAGCCTTAAGCACCGGCGGCGTATTTTGCTTTAATGCGGTAGATAAAAATAAAATCGACAACAATTCATTTACCAGCCATACCGTAGAACAAGACGGTAATCAGTTTGTTTTCAGCTCGAGGTGGTATTACTGCGGTAATGGCGAACAACAAGCTCTAAAGCTTAGCATTCACAAAACGACCTTAAATGTCACGGAAAACTGGCAAGACGAGCACTGCATGGTGGCAGTAAGCTTCGAGGAATTGTTAGCCCTACTCAGCCCTTACTTTGAAGTCCATGTTTTTGAGCACGACTTCGAAAAACTTGTTCCGTTTGCGGGCTCTACCGGTAACGCCCTTTTTACCTGCGTAAAAATCGCCGCGTAAATTCGATGATCACTCATTTTATGGGTTCGCTCTATTTCAGCAATCGTTCAATGAAATACGGATATTTTACTTGCCCGCTATTCACAACGAGGTAGATCGCACCGCGGCATGGACTACTATCACTTATTAGTCCCGGAAGACGTGCTCATACCCCTAGGTACTCCAGCGTGGGGACGGTATTAGCTGATCGCTTTAGGGTTTCATCTGGGCAAACTGCGTCATGGCCATGCAGATTAGCTAGAGTATTGTATTTATCATGACAATATAAACTGCACTTGATACTCAAATTGCGACAAGAGAGCGTCACCTTCAGCTGATGAGTCCCGCGACAAATCAAGCAAATCTGGGATCAGTGCAAGACCTAATGAAACTACTGCCGCCACGGCAGCTTTTTTTTCTGGCAAAGTAAAGCGTTCAAATAAGCCCCGTTCATGAAAGTCACTCGCCATCTCCTCTACGATCTGCCGAACCTCATTGCGAATCGCAGCACGAATTAGAGCCGAGCTCCCTGCTCTCTCTCTTGCAATTAGAATAAATAAGGATTCATTACCACGAATATATGAAAATGCCGCATCGACGGAAGCTGCAACAACAGATGCTTCTGTATCTGCGTCTCGAACACCTTTTAGCAAGGCTCTCAGCGTTGCCCCGACATCACTTACCAGCGCCAAACCCAACTCCTCCATTGACGCAAAGTGGCTATAAAATGCTGGCGGGCTTAAATCACAGGCCTTTGTAATACGGCGTAAACTAATACCCGACAAGCCACTTTGATCTTCTGCAAGTAGGACTAGGGCCGCACTCATTAACTTCTCACGATTGCCCTTTCGACTTTGTTTAGGCTTCCCAGAACTCATACCTTCCTCAATTTCAAACCAAGCTTAGTGCGTTATGCAGTATGGAGAGGCAGCGATACTACCGCAAACCTTATTGCCCGACCCGAACAAAAATCAAAGCTTTAACTTGACACCCGTTAAGTTAAAGCATAATTTACAACTTTACACTTGTAAATATAATAAAAGGAGATCCCAGATGAATACAAACGGCGAAGCACGATGGCATGACCCTAAACGCTACCTATGGTCGTTGGGACTCCTGGTTCCACTATTTCCTATTTTTGGCGCGATTGTATTTATGCAGACTGGACAAATATGGGGGTGGTGGCTAACACCGGTCATCGTCTATTTCATTATTCCAGCGCTAGATTTCTTTATTGGAACCGATCACTCCAATCCACCTGAATCAGCCGTCAACCAGCTTGAAGCCGATAATTACTATCGCTATATCGTATACGCCTACATCCCACTCCAGTACGCTGGCACCATAATTACCGTTTGGTTCGCCTGCACGGAGCTTGGCCCCTTAGGCATTATTGCCGGCTTATTCAGCTGCGCTTATGTAAATGGGATCGGCATAAATACAGGCCATGAGTTGGGCCATAAGCGCGATCCACTTAGCCAATTCCTCGCAAAGCTGGCGCTAGCGCCTGTTGCCTATGGCCATTTTTATGTAGAACACAATTTTGGTCATCACCGCAGAGTAGCAACACCTGAAGACCCCGCAAGCTCCAAAATGGGTGAAAGTTTTTGGCGATTTCTACCGCGCACCGTGATCGGCAGTTTGCGCTCAGCGTGTGAGATTGAAAGTAAGCGCCTTAGTCGCAAAGGCTTGGGATTTTGGCATTGGCGCAATGATGTTCTGCAAGCGTGGGCAATGACGGTTGTTCTTTTCGGTACATGCACGCTTTTCCTAGGTTGGCCGGCACTCGCGTTTCTCGTAATTCAAGCCATACTTGGTGCGTCTCTATTGGAAGTTATTAACTACGTTGAGCACTACGGCCTTCTTCGCCAACAGGGCGACAATGGCGAGTATGAACGCTGCCTACCAAAACATTCATGGAACAGTAACCATATCGTTACCAACTTAGTGCTGTATCAACTGCAACGTCATTCAGACCATCATGCACACCCCAATCGCGCCTTCCAAGCACTGCGGCATTTTGATGACAGCCCGCAACTGCCTTCAGGTTATGCATCGATGATGATGCTGGCTTACTTTCCACCGCTTTGGTTCAAAGTCATGAACCCTCGAGTGGTCGCACACCATCGTGGAGATTTTAGTAAGGCTAATATTCATCCGCGCAAAGCCGAAACATTAAGAACGTATTTCAACGGTTTTGATAACAGCGCCAGAGTCTAGATAAACGCGCCATCAAGCTAATAATTAGATTAAAGTGTTCGCGATATGCGGCATCACAGAGGTTTCATAATGATAAAAAAAGCGTCGTTAGCAAGTGTTATTTGCGCCAGCACACTCCACAGCGTCGCCGTTTACGGCGCACAACTTGAGGAAGTGATTGTTACCGCCCAAATAAGGGCTCAAAGCCTTCAAGATGTGCCGGTATCGGTAAGCGCCATTAGTGGTGAGAAAATGATGGAGGCGGGTCTTTCTAAAATTGAAGACCTACAAGCTTACGTGCCAAACTTTACAATGACCGAATCGAGTATCGGAACAGACATCTATATTCGTGGTATTGGCTCAGGTGAAAATCAGGGCTTTGAGCAGTCGGTCGGTATGTATGTTGACGGAATTTACTATGGCCGTGCCCAGTTAGCTCGCGCACCTTTTCTCGATTTAGAGCGTGTTGAAATATTACGTGGTCCGCAAAATATTCTCTTGGGTAAAAACAGTATTGCTGGTGCCATTAATATAAGTAGCGCGTCCCCCACTCATGAGCCGGAATTTCTAGTATCCGGCACTTACGAGCCAGATCTAAACGAGCAAGTAATCGATTTTGTAGCATCCG
Source organism: uncultured Zhongshania sp. (assembly GCF_963975605.1). Classification (NCBI taxonomy): domain Bacteria; kingdom Pseudomonadati; phylum Pseudomonadota; class Gammaproteobacteria; order Cellvibrionales; family Spongiibacteraceae; genus Zhongshania; species uncultured Zhongshania sp. The sequence continues at coordinate 38,862 of NZ_CAXBHN010000015.1, forward strand.
GTCCAATTAATGACGACCTCACTGCTCGGTTTGCTATGCGCCAAAGACACACTGATGGTTTCGTTAAAAACCAAGTATTAAATCGGGATGAGGCTGAGCGAAACGAAGCAACCTACCGCATAAAATTCGCGTGGGACGCAGGTAATGACTTTGACGCCAAATTAAAACTGGAAATGGGCAGTTTCGATGTCGTTGGCAGACAGTCAGAAATTCTTACCGATAATCCCTCGGATTCCGATATATTTCTTTTCACGGGGCGCACCTACGGTGAAATCCTAAACGACACCGTTTTTCCTGATTTTGGTGCCCTGGGAAATATCCTCGGGTCTTTACCTGCCGGTGTCCGCAACCTAATACAGCTGCAACCCAACGGCTCTATATTGAACATGCAAGCCGATGACTCGGTATTGGATGTTAAAGCTGACCGCAAGCGTTCCTCCAACGGTGATTTCAGCAACAACGACACTCAAAATATCACCCTCAACATGAACTGGTATTCTAACGGCAATACCTTCACATCGATTACTGGCTTTATGGCCTACCAGTACGATGAAGAATGTGACTGTGACTTCACCGGCGCGCCATTATTCCAGGTTGTATTTGAAGAAGAATACGAGCAATACAGCCAAGAGTTTCGCTGGGTATCAGCACCGGGAGAAAACTTCGATCTTATCGCCGGCGCTTATTTTCAATATAACGAACTGTACTTTTTTGATTCGATCGTACTGCCATCAACACTTATCCCTCAGCTGATAAACGCAGCAGACATCTTAGAAGGTGGAGCGCGTGGCGATATCGATCCCGGCGCGAATGGCAGCACCGGATTTGAGTTATTGGGTATCGGCGATGCCGGCAACTCACTCATCGATATACGATCACCGCGAGACTTTAAAAGTGATTCAATTATCGCGTCTACATTTGTTCAAGGCACATGGATAATGACGGACACGTTGAGGTTAACTCTGGGCGGGCGCTACACCTACGAAAAGAAAAGTGGTAGTCGCAAACTTGAATTCGGACTACCCGATGGCTCGATTTTACCGATCGGTGAAACTGACACAGCCGCAGCGGTTACCTTCGCCGCGGAACGCCACGATTTGGCAGGAAAACGCACCGAGTCTCAATTTGCACCGCTGCTAAACCTTCAGTGGGACGTCACCGACGAGGCGATGGCCTATTTTTCCGCGCGGCGCGGGTTTAAGTCTGGAGGTTACGATGCTAGATCGAACGCATCACCTAGTGCAGACCCCACACCCACAAACCCGACCGCAACATCCGCCAATCCCCGCGTGTTAATAGGTAGCTTTGAATTCGAAGAAGAGCGCGCGACCTCCTATGAGATTGGCTTAAAAACATCGCTGTTCGATGGCGTCGCTGAGCTGAACTCTGCCCTTTTCTATACCCAATTTGATAATCTACAGGTCAGTGTTTTTGATGGCACTCTAGGTTTCAACGTAGGTAATGCCGCAGGTGCCGTTACTCAAGGTGTAGAGTTTGATGGTCGTATCGCCCTGAGCGAGCACATCATTCTTGGTGCTGGGCTGGCATTTTTGGACTTCGAGTTTCAAGACCATAAGTTTGGCACCTGTATTCAGGACCAACTACCGGATAATCCAAACGGTATAAACTGCGATTACAGTGGCAAAACGAATCAGTATGCCGCTGACTACTCCGGCAACATATTACTTGGTTACGAGCGTGAAATTAGCGATTCACTCATAGTTCGGGCTAACCTCGACGCCATATTCAGTGACGAGTATCACCCCTCGCCCAACCTTGACGACCGAGTAAAACAAGACGCGTTCATTCAATATAATGGCCGAATTTCACTGTCGTCTAATGACGGGGAGTGGGAATTAGCACTTATAGGTAAAAATTTAACTGACGAACTAATCGTTCTTTACGCCATAGATACGCCGGTCGCCAAGAAAGTTATTGCTGGCACCACCACCCACCATGGCTTTACTAATCCCCCTAGAACCTTTGCATTGCAGGGAACCTATCGCTGGTAAGAACACAAATGAAATCTGCTTGCCGATTTTGAGCCTGGACTCTCAAAATCGGCTTTTTTATGTTTTTACTATCTAGAGATGTAATGAAATCACTCGTCATGACACCCTGCCCTCCGCGCAATTAATTTTAACTACTCGCCAATGCCAAAGGCGTCTGATTGCTTTCATTATTCGTGGACGTTTGAAAGGCCGCCAAAGTAACTTAGCGCCTACTTGTGTACCTAAATAAGATGAGCATTATCCTTGAGTGAATATATGCGCAAGCTACTAACACCTACTAGATGCAGTACTTTTTATGCAATCTTGGTTCCTAGGAACATTCACTTTCAGATTTGCTTATGGGTACAAACACCGCCTAGATACCTGCCACAGGCCAATGACTCAAGAGAAGGTTCAGCTTATAGATGTAGTATGCTTTACTCATATTTATCAGCCCTACTCTATTTACATAAGGTGATGTTCAATGGCCGCAGGCTCTCTTTTAGCCCTTTTCGATGATATTGCCACTCTATTGGATGATATTTCGGTGTTGTCGAAAGTGGCGGTTAAAAAGACGGCTGGCGTTTTAGGCGATGATTTAGCTGTTAATGCAGAGCAAGTCGGCAATGTCCGCGCTGAACGTGAATTGCCAGTGGTATGGGCAGTAGCAAAAGGCTCCTTAGTAAATAAAGTCATTATCGTTCCGCTTGTGTTATTGTCCAGCCTATTTATTCCCTGGTTAGTTACACCTGTATTGATGATTGGCGGTATGTATTTATGCTACGAGGGTGCCGAGAAAGTCTGGCACGTCATTGCCCACCGTCAACCCAAAGATCATTCCCAAGCTAGAGCGCTCGCAAACGACAGTGAGGCAGATTTACTTGCACTCGAAAAGGGTCGAGTCAAAGGCGCAATACGTACTGATTTCATATTGAGCTTAGAAATTATTGTAATTGCTCTAAGTACCGTACAAGAAGCACCTTTCGCCACGCAAGTAATGGTCCTGTCTGTTGTCGCGGTGGGTATTACCTTGGCGGTTTACGGTTTAGTCGCGTTGATCGTGAAGATAGATGACCTGGGGCTTTACATGTTGAAATCTGCAAATACAGCGGCACAGTCTGTCGGTAACTTTTTACTGTGGTTGGCACCTGCTTTAATGAAAAGCTTAACTGTTGTAGGCACCTTAGCTATGTTTTTAGTAGGTGGTGGCATTTTAAGCCACGGCTTTGATCACTATGTGGAGCTTAGTTTTGCGCTTTCTCACATCCATATTTTCAGCAACGCCTTTGCCAATGGTCTTAGCCAAAATTTGTTCAACGGCGTTATCGGTCTATTCGCCGGCGCTGTCATCGTTGCTGTTGCGTCCTTGTTTCATCGTGAGCAGCATCAATGAGTGCAGTAGCTTATCCATAAAGTGACTCAGCATGCAGTGAAGCGATTTAATCGCTGTTTCAATTGATGATTTTCTGCGCGCAGTTGCTCTAGGTCATCGAGTAAGCTTATTGCCAAAGCAATACCCGGCCAGTCTATATCCAGATCTTGGTGCAATCGAACGGCCTTTTTGGTGATGGATACCATCTGAGTCGTGAATACCCATTGGTCGGGGGAATCACCATCTGGCTCAACAATACCCTGCTCCACAATTTCCAGCACGTAATGTTCCGGCAGTTCCGCCACACGACATAGCTCATCAAACTTCATTATATGCAGTTGGGTGTTATTCATAATTTGTCACTCCACTCAGAGCGTGGATCAAAGGTAGTCTGATCAGCCAGTTCTTGCCATTTTTTCTTAATGTCATCGTTTGTCGTTTTTGGCATCACTACTTTTAATACCGCAAATAAATCACCCCGTTCACCCACAGGGAGTTTTTTCACCAGTCCCTTACCACGTATTCGCAGTCTCTGCCCGGTTTGGCTGTTTGGTGGTATCGACATGGTTATTTTGCCATCGAGGGTAGGAATTGCTAGTTTGCAGCCCAGCGCAGCTTCCCATGGCGCTAGCGGAACAGTAATGATCAAGTTGTGCCCTTCAACATCGAATAGTGGATGGGGCACCAGCCTGATACGTAGATACAAGTCGCCGTCGACGCCATTTGGCCCGCCAGGCTCGCCCTGCCCCTTAAGACGGATACGCTCCCCAGCTTCCACACCAGCCGGTATCTTGACGCTCAGGTTCTTGGTGATTTCAGTAACACGACCATCCGCAGTGTATTGCGGGATTGTGTATGAAATGGTTTTAGATTCAGCGGACAGGGTATCTTCCAGAAAAATAGGTAGATCGGTCTCTATATCCCGGCCTTTGGGCGCTTGCCGACGGCGGCTACCAAAATCTGATTGCTGACCACCGTGACCGAACATTGACGAAAAGAAGTCAGAGAAATCGCTATTGATCGAAAAATCTTCCTGACGTTCTGCGCCCGGTCGCCATCCCGGCGGTGGCCTAAATCCGCCGTCATTGCTGCCGTATTGCCGAACTTCATCGTACTCTGCACGTTTCTTTTCGTCGTATAAGACTTCGTAAGCTTCTGTGACTTCCTTAAACTTTTCTTCGGCGTCTTTATGCTCACTTACATCCGGGTGATATTTCCTGGCAAGTTTACGGTAGGCGACTTTTATCGCCTTTTTATCTGCACTGGCGTCAACACCCAGAATTTTGTAGTAGTCTTTAAATTCCATTATTTGCGATTTCCACGCTGTGCGATGATTCTGCTCTGAATCGATAAGTTCTGAACGTTATCGCTCCCGTCTACTAAATTCGTTCGCTGGCACTCTGCGCCCACCGTACAATTGAGGCTGTATCCATCGCGCCGTTTTGACGCGCCACCTCTTTACCCTGATAAAAACATGCCATGGTAGGAATACTCTGAATATTAAAACGATTGGCGATGGCTTGCTCAGAGTCAATATTGATTTTTGCCAAGCGAATGTTCGGCTCCAATACCTTGGCCGCTTGCTCGAATGCAGGAGCCATCGATTTGCAAGGGCCGCACCATGGCGCCCAAAAATCGATAATGACGGGTATTTCATTGCGCTCAATCATTGCCTGAAAACTCGGCGCCGTCAGAGTTGCCACCTGACCAGTAAATAATGGCTTTTTGCATTTTCCGCAGCTTGGTGAACTACCCAGGCGGTCGCTGGGTAGCCGGTTGTTAGCAAAGCAGTGGGGACAAACAATATGGCTAACATCGCTCATCTAGACACCCCTCATGTCGAACATGCCGTCGACTCCTTCAAATTGATGTTGCCTGCTGGACGCCTGTCAGGCACCCCCAAAGGGGTTTATCAAACCCAACATGGTGGGATGCTCTACCACTGCTTGTTGGGTATGACTCGGCGCATCCGCGCCTCGGCCTCACGGCCAGCAGAGCTGCCCAAATTTGCTTCATACAAATTTGTCGCTACCGCGCAACCCAACCTACAGAGTCACACGTCATTTTAAAATTGCAGAAGTACTAAGACTGTACTCTACTATTAGCGAAGTGGTATGACTTAAATCAAAGATCTGTATTTCGGTTCTATCAATACAGCGCAAAATAGTGAAGTCAATTCATTGCAGCGATGCCTTAGTCCAGACTCCGCGATATGTGGTACCCGCCAGGACTGGCAAGGCGATTTAAAAACCCAGGGCTTATTTCTCATGTTGGGCGCACGCGATGCACTTGCGGCTGGTCGGGGCAATGTGCAGACGCTTTTCACCGATCGGTTCATCGCACTCACAGCAAAGCCCAAAACTCCCCTCTTCACAGCGACGTAGCGCAGCTTTAATTTCCGCATGAGATCAGTATTGCGCTGGGTGGCTTGCGCCATGGCCTGTTGTTGCAGGGCATCCATGCGCGACAAACGCCCGACCCTGGACTGATCAAGCTCTACGGTTTGCTGTGACGCGCGCCGGGCATCGTTAAGAGCCAGAGTTTCCTGGCGCCTTGCCAATAACAGCGCACGGAAAAAATCGATATCCAGATCTGCCATGTTTAATAGCCTTATCAGGCTAGCGCAAAATCAAAACCGGCACCGTGCTCGCCGCCAGTATTTTGGTGGTGTTACTGCCCACGATAAACTCCCTAATTCGTTCGTGCCCCGGCTATCTTACGATGTAAATTAGTCCACGAAATCATATATTCAGCGATGAGCAGAGGCGCAATAAGGAACAAAATCGGTTTCATATTGCCCTACATCCAAGTCGACCGTACACACTGACTAAAACTTCCACCAAATAGTTTAGTACAAATACACTGTGCTACGCGTAAAATGCTACCAAGGTTGTCCAATCGTCGGTTAACGCGTTTTTCCTAATGGATTCGATGCCCTAATTGCACGCAGTTACTACTGCGATTTAGGCCTGCAGTCCCCCAACCTAAAAACTAAATCTAATTAATAATTTAGGAATCGACGGAGAAATAATATGGGCAATACACCGAGAAGTTTGTCTGAGCTAGCGGTATACCTTGATGCGGAGTTAGTCGGCAATGCAGATCATATGATCTCCGGCATTGCGGACTTACAATGCGCGACCTCGACGGAACTCTCGTTTATCAATCAAGAATCTTACACGCAACATTTGGCGACATCAGCCACAGGGGCAGTTATTCTCAACGCTGATTTTGCTGAGCAATACCAAGGCAATAAACTTGTCGTTAACAATACCTACTTAGCGTACGCGAAAGTATCCGCCTTGTTTGAATCTTTATCGACACTGGCCGTAGGTATCCACCCTTCAGCTGTTGTCTCTGAAAGCGCAGAAATTGATCCCTCTGCCGCCATCGGCGCTAATTGCGTCATTGGTGAGTGCGTGCGCATCGGCAGCGGCGTTCGTGTTTATTCGGGAGTATCAGTGGGTGATCGCACCAGCATTGGCGAAAACACCTTGATTCATGCTAATGCAGTGCTATATCACGGCGTAACTGTGGGTAGCGGCTGTATTATTCACAGCGGTACAGTTATTGGTTCTGATGGTTTTGGTTTTGCACCTAGCCGCGACGGGTGGCGGAAAATCCACCAATTGGGCGGTGTCATAATCGGCAACAATGTTGAAATTGGCTCTAACTGCTCAATTGACCGCGGCGCGCTGGGCGATACCATTATTCAAGACGGCGTCATCATCGACAATCTCGTCCACATTGCCCACAACGTCAAAATCGGTAAGCGCTCGGCGATCGCTGGGTGCGTCGGAATTGCAGGTAGCGCCATCATCGGTGAAAACTGCACTGTTGCCGGCGCTGTCGCTATCAATGGTCACATCAGCATTGCCGATAATAGCCATTTCCATGGCGGCACAATTGTCACCAAAGGCAATACCGAAGCCGGTGTTTTTGCGTCTACTCCACCGATGCAGGACGTCAAAAAATGGCGCAGGAACTCAGTTCGCTACACTCAGCTAGATGAAATGTCGAATCGAATTAAGCAATTAGAAAAACAATTAAAAACACTATTACCAGCATAAACCGGTGAGCCGTCAGAGGAAAAAAAGGCCGCAAAGCGGCCTTTTTTATTCACCCAAATCAGTGCTGGAGTGATATTTACGCTAAAACTTAAACATTAGGTTTTTAGCTTTTCCGCCAAGAATAACCACGTCTCTAATACCGAGTCTGGATTTAGCGACACGCTATCTATGCCCTGTTCCATTAACCACTGCGCAAAATCAGGGTGATCTGACGGGCCTTGTCCACAAATACCAATATATTTGCCGTGCTTTTTACAGGCATCAATGGCCATTTTAAGCAGGGCTTTTACGGCGTCATTACGCTCATCAAAAAGATGCGCAATCAGACCTGAATCCCTATCAAGACCTAGAGTAAGCTGGGTTAAATCGTTTGAGCCGATAGAAAAACCATCAAAGTATTGTAGGAACTGTTCCGCTAATAATGCATTTGCTGGCAATTCACACATCATTACCACACGCAGGCCATTCTCGCCGCGCTTCAAGCCATTGGCTTCCAATAACTCGATAACTTGCTTAGCTTCGCCGACAGTGCGCACGAATGGCACCATGATTTCCACATTGGTGAGGTCCATATCATTGCGGACTTTCTTAAGTGCGCGGCATTCCAGTTCAAAGCACTCACGGAAGGAATCGGAAATGTAACGGGACGCACCGCGGAAACCCAGCATAGGGTTTTCTTCCGATGGCTCATACAAGCTGCCACCGATAAGGTGGGCGTATTCATTGGATTTAAAATCCGACATCCGCACTATAACGCGCTTGGGGTAAAACGCACTGGCGACGGTCGAAATACCTTCAACTAATTTTTCTACGTAAAACTCTACCGGACTCGAGTAACCAGCGATACGGCGCTTTACGGCCGCCTGCACATCTCGGGGAATGTCATCGTAGTTAATTAACGCTTTGGGATGCACGCCAATCATACGGTTAATAATAAATTCCAAACGTGCTAAACCGACACCGGCATTTGGGTAGCCCTGGAAGTCAAAAGCGCGGTCCGGGTTGCCGACGTTCATCATCACTTTAAAGGGCAGTTCTGGCATCGCATCCAGTTTGTTGCGATTAATATCAAAGTCCAGAATACCTTCGTACACCATGCCAGTGTCGCCTTCGGCGCAAGATACCGTCACTGGGGTTCCGTCTTTCAATAATTCCGTCGCGTCGCCACAGCCAACGACTGCGGGAATACCTAGTTCACGGGCAATGATAGCTGCGTGACAAGTACGACCGCCGCGATTTGTGACAATCGCAGAAGCGCGCTTCATGACCGGTTCCCAGTCGGGGTCAGTCATATCAGTAACCAGAACATCGCCCTGCTGTACCTGATCCATTTCGCTGATGTCGCCAATCACACGCACCGGACCAGCACCAATACGCTGACCAATCGAGCGCCCTTCACACAACACTGCGCCCTTTTCTTTTAAGAGGTAACGCTCCATCAAGGTCGTCGATTCACGACTCTTAACCGTCTCTGGACGCGCCTGAACGATATACAATTTGCCGTCGTCGCCATCTTTGGCCCACTCGATGTCCATGGGACGGCCATAGTGTTTTTCGATGGTCATCGCCTGTTTGGCAAGACCGAGCACTTCTTCATCATTCAAGCAAAAACGATTGCGATCGTCTTCGCTGACATCTACTGTTTCGACGGATTTGCCGGCACTGGCATCGCTGCCGTAAACCATTTTGATCATCTTGCTACCGAGATTGCGGCGCAACACAGCGGGACGATCTTTTTCTAACGTTGCTTTGTGGACGTAAAACTCATCTGGATTAACTGCACCCTGTACAACAGTCTCACCCAAGCCATAAGACGCGGTGATGAATACTACCCCGTCGAAGCCAGATTCAGTATCCATAGAGAACATGACGCCTGCAGCGCCAGTATCTGAGCGCACCATGCGCTGGATACCCGCTGACAGAGCGACATCAGCGTGCTCAAAACCTTGGTGTACACGGTAGGCAATCGCGCGGTCATTGTACAAAGACGCGAAGACTTCCTTGATCGCGATCATGATATTGTCGAGGCCGCGAATATTTAGGAAGGTTTCTTGCTGTCCGGCAAATGAGGCATCTGGCAAGTCTTCAGCGGTTGCCGACGAGCGCACCGCAAATGACATGGCATCATTGCCATCAACCAGTTTGGCGTAGGCATCGACTACAGCAGCATTTAATGCTGCGGGAAAAGGCGTTTCTACTATCCACTGACGGATTTTTTTACCAACGACAGCGAGATTTTTAACGTCATCGATATCAAACCCATCTAATTCCGCGATAATACGGTCATTCAAGCCGCTTTGCTGGAGAAAATCCCGAAAGGCGTCTGCAGTGGTGGCAAAGCCGCCAGGTACTGTCACGCCGACTTGCGAAAGCTGGCTAATCATTTCGCCCAAGGACGCATTTTTGCCGCCAACACGGTCGACATCATTCATTCCAAGGTCGTTAAACCAGATTACGTATTCAGACACGTTCAATCTCCCATTTTACAAAGCGGCCGCATAACGGTTATAAGGGTGCAAGAAATTAACACGGGCTATACTAAAGTAAGTACCTTGGAAATTCCCGTCGAAAAACTCAGTGCTTTAGGTAAAAAAACTACATGATTCGTCCGGCCTTTTTTATATCTGACAGTACCGGCATTACCGCCGAGACCCTAGGTAGCAGCGTTTTAGCGCAATTCGAAAACCAGCAGTTTGAACACATCATCGTTCCCTACGTCGATAATCCCGACAAAGCGCGCTCTGCAGTGGAGAAAATCAACCGTGCCGCCGACGACTGTGGCGTTCAGCCTATCGTCTTCGATACCTTGGTGGATGAAAATCTACGCGCCATTATAGCCACCAGCAAGGGCTTTATTGTCGATGTGCTTGGCACCTTCGTCAGCCAACTTGAAACGGCCTTTGGTGAAAAGCCATCGCGTACGGTCGGCCGCGTTCAAAATGCTGATAAAGACCGTCTGTATAAACACCGAATAGATGCGGTTAACTACGCACTAGACAATGACGATGGCGCGCGGCTTAATCGTTACGATCAGGCTGAAGTGATCTTGATTGGTGTATCTCGCAGCGGCAAAACGCCCACCTGCTTATACCTCGCCATGCAGTCAGGGATCTTTGTGGCCAATTACCCAATAACCGATGAAGATATGGAAAGCGACCGTTTACCAAAGGCCTTACTCGATCATCGCAGTCGCCTGTTTGGCCTAACCATTGAGGCGGATCGTCTATCTGCCATCCGCAGTGAACGCCGACCAGATACCCGCTACGCCTCGCTTCGGCAATGTGAAGATGAGCTGCGACAAGCAGAAGCCATGTTTAAGCGTTTTGGCATTCCCTATCTCGATATTACTCACGCGTCAGTCGAAGAGATTGCCACGCGAGTACTACTTGACACGGGTTTGCGCGGGCACAAGCGCTAGTGAGTAAAATGGAAATCAATGACACTGTGAATACCGACAACGCTGACATTGAATATAGTTATCGCTCAAATACCGCTATGGTTTTGCCCGGCGGTGGCGCACGCGCCGCTTATCAGGTTGGGGTACTAAAAGCGCTGGCTGAGATACACGGCAAGCGCCCTGGCAACCCCTTCCCGATTCTTGCTGGAACGTCAGCTGGCGGTATTAATGCTGTCTCATTAGCTGCCGGTGCCCACCATTTCGCAGGCACCGTTGAAAAGCTTGAATTACTATGGCGAGGTTTGTCGACAGACAAAATCTATCGCGCTGATTTTTTTGGAGTACTGCGAAACGCTATACGACTTGCCATCTCTCTATTTAGTGGGGGTTCATCAGCTAGCAAACCTGTTGCCTTGCTAGATAACAGTCCTCTTCGGGAAATCCTGGAACAACATCTCAGCTTTGAGAATATTGGCCGCAATATTTTAAATGGCGATTTGGACGCCTTGTGCCTCACTGCCATGAATTACACCCAGGGCATGTCTGAGACCTTTTTCCAAGGTGGGCCTCAATACGCTGGTTGGCAGCGCTGGCGGCGACAAGGGCTAGCAACACCAATACAGCTACAACACTTGATGGCATCAACCGCTATTCCCACCATATTCCCCCCTGCAAAACTAGGTCGTAACTACTACGGTGACGGCGCGCTGAGGCAATTAACCCCTATTAGCCCTGTTATCCATCTCGGGGCGAACCGAGTCTTGGTGATTCCAGCGAATGGTCATAAACGGCAATATCCGAAATTGCCACAGGAAATTAAGTCCCCGGGGTTCGGCCAAATTATTGGCCATCTACTAAACAGCGCGTTTATTGATAGCATAGAAACCGATATCGAGCGGCTAGAGCGAATTAATGAGCTAGTTAGAATTATTCCAGACGAAGACCGCGGCATGATGGGTAAAGAACTGCTCCCTATCGACTGCTTGGTTATTAGCCCCAGTGAAGATATCGACAGAATTGCCGACGAACATGTGAATGAACTCCCCCGCTCACTGCGAATGTTTCTGCGTCGCACCGGCAGCACTGGCAATAGTGGCGGCGGCGTGAGTATCGCCTCCTACCTGCTGTTCACCCCCGAGTACTGCGGCAAACTTATCGATCTTGGCTATCGAGATGGCATCGCCCAGCGAGCAGAACTAGAGGCATTTTTATACCGCAGCAAATAGAACACATCTGTCGCGTCCTTCTTCCCGTACAAGCTCCATAGACACTGGAGCTTCGTATGTTGTACACCTACAAAATCCCGAGCTTGATCCTTCTGGCAATGCTGAATTTTGCCAACCCGGTATACGCAGCAGACAACGCCATCATTTCATGGCGAGACTGGAGCCCGCAGGTTTTTAGCGAAGCAAAGAAAAGCGGCAAGCATATTATTTTGAATGTAGAAGCCGTGTGGTGCCATTGGTGTCACGTCATGGATCAAAAGACCTACGCCAGCCCTGCTGTTGCCGCCGCAATCGCTAAAAACTACATTGCGATAAAAGTTGATCACGACGCCAACCCGGAAATTGCTGCACGCTACCGGGCCTGGGGATGGCCCGCCACCATTTTTTACAATAGCGACGGCGTCGAAATAGTTAAACGCGCCGGCTATATCCCGCCCGAATCAATGACCGCACTGCTTTCAGCCATTGTCCGCGACCCATCGCCAGAGAGAGTCGTCGGTGCGATTAGCATTACAAATCCGCGCAGCAGTTTAACGGTCGATGACAAAGCTCGGCTAATCGAGATGCACAAAAGTAGCTTTGACGCTAAGCATGGCAGTCTTGCTATCGCCATGAAGTTTATCGACCCCGACTCGGTTGAGTACGCCCTTTTGAGTGGGATGGCCGGAGATAATAGCGAGTTGGCCCGAGCCAATAAAACCTTAACCGCAGCGCTAAAGCTAGAAGACCCGGAATGGTTTGGTTTTTATCAATACTCTACCCACGGGGATTGGGATCACCCGCATTATGAGAAAATTATGCGCACCCAAACCCGCCATATTAGGCTTTATGCCCAAGCTTACGCAGCTACCCAAAACCAAGCTTATAGAACCGCTGCAGAAAACACCCTTATCTATCTGAATCGATTTTTAAAGGCACCAAATGGTGGCTATTACACCAGCCAGGATGCCGATTTAATTCCGGGGCAAAAGAGCGCAGATTACTTTGCACTGAAAGACAAACAACGCCTTGCCTTGGGTATTCCACGTGTCGACGAACATCGCTACACTAAGGAAAATGCGAGTTTGATTTCATCGCTAACGCGGCTTTACAGCGCCACAAACAATATAGCTATCAAAACCGAAGCACTGGCTGTTGGCGAATGGTTGTTAGCGAGTCGCCAACGCAAAGACGGGGGCTTCAACCATGGCAATAGTGACAACAATAGCCACGCTGACAGTAAATTATTCCTGGCTGATAATATTAGTGCAGTCGCTGCATTGACTGATTTATATGAGATAAGCGCAGACAGAAAATGGCTTAAACAGGCCATCGCCACGGCGGACACTATCCGTGAAAATATATTCTCCCGAGAGCTCGCCGGTCTCGCTGCCGCCAGCATCGACAAAAGCGATCCTTTGGCGCCCTATGTAGACTTGGAAGAAAATATTTTAGCGGCCCGTGTACTCAATACACTGCATCACTACAGCGGTCGTGCAGTAGATAAAACTCTAGCCGACAAGGCCATGGCTTATTTAACTAGCAGCGCGGTGATTACCAGTCGGTATACCGAAGCGGGAATTTTACTAGCTGATGCGGAGCTAAATCGGGATCCTCTTCACCTCGTCATCGTTGGCCCAAAATCCGATACTAACGCGGCCGCACTATTCAGTGCCGCGCTCGCGAACTATCAAAGCTACCGACGTATTGAATGGTGGGATCGCAGCGAGGGCGAATTGATTAACCACGATGTAGAGTATCCAGACTTGGCTAAGTCAGCCGCATTTGTATGTAATGACCAACGCTGTTCAACGCCAATCTACACACCAAAAGAAATACCCGAAGTCATCGAGTTGATAGAGGGGATAAAGGCGAACCGCTAAATGAGTTACTTCACGCCGACAATGGCGTAAAGCCCTTTAAAGCGAACAGCAACCTCGCCATCGACGATGATTTCGGACTGAAGATCTATTTTCGCTTTACCGCGCTCATCAAAGCGATCGAAAAAATGTTCCCAATGCTTTTCATCTGTCGCAATTGAGCTGGCGACAATGTCGCCGGTCACCGGACGAAGGTACTCAATGGAGGCCTCAGCAACGACGATGTCAGGATCAAGCCCGTAATCCACGCAGCGCATATAGACCATGCCCCAGCACGCCATTACTGCCACCACATAAATGCTGCCGCCAAAGGCAGTGAGTTTGTCATTAATGCTGGGCGCCAATGGCGCGTGTAATCGCAGACTACTGCCGTCGTAGTTCTCAACACGAATTTGCATGTGTTGAGCAGTTGGCAGGTATTTAGCAATAAAATCGTCTAGCGCCTTACCACTCATTTATCAGGCTTCCGGCTTAAACAAAAGATTAATCAATTGTGTTGCCGCGAGATACGGTGTGGTTTCACCTTCCGTCACCTTTTTATTAAGTTCAGGTAGCAGCACTTTGACGTCGGGATTCTGCTTGAGCTTCATATCAAGCATTTCATGTAGCAGTTTGTTCATCCACTCACGGGCCTGGCGCGAGCGTTTTTCCTGCAGTGATCCATTCTTAGTGGCGTCAATTTTAAAGCTACTAATCATGCCCCATATCGCTTCAATATTTTCGTTCTTCAAGGCCGAACAACTCATTACCTGCGGCGTCCAGAAACTATTCTGCCGCAGGAGATGCAAGGCATTTTCGTAGTGACGTCGAGTTTGCTGAGCGAGATTAATACTTTCGCCGTCAGCCTTGTTAATAACCAACGCATCCGCAAGCTCGATAATGCCCTTTTTAATACCCTGCAACTCATCACCGGCATTAGGCAACATCAGTACCATAAAGAAATCGACCATGCTGGCGACTTCATATTCAGACTGTCCGACCCCTACGGTTTCCACCAAAATCACGTCATAACCTGCCGCTTCACAAAGCAGCATGGTTTCACGGGTTTTTTGCGCAACACCGCCAAGCGAACCCTCCGATGGCGACGGGCGAATAAACGCGTCCTTACTGCGCGACAATAACTCCATTCGGGTTTTATCACCCAAAATAGAACCACCTGCGATGGGAGAGCTCGGGTCAACCGCCAACACCGCAACACGCTTGCCCTGGCTTAATAAATACAAACCAAAGGCTTCTATAAACGTGGACTTACCTACCCCAGGGATGCCGGTAATGCCAATACGAATACTATTCCCGGTAGCGGGAAGAAGTTGTTCCAAGAGTAATTGCGCTTCGCTGCGGTGTTCCACGCGTTTACTCTCGACTAAGGTGATTGCCTTGGCGAGAGCGCGGGAGTTACCGGCTTGGAGCGCTTGGATGTCTATAGCCATAATTACAACGCTAGAGGTCGGATGTCTGACGTCAAAAGTAAAAGTCGCACGTCCGACTTCAGACCTCTGACGTCAAGCTCGCAAACTTAGCCCTTATACGCCTCATTCACAGCATCCAACACACCCCGTGCGGCTAGTGGGATTTTGGTACCAGGACCAAAAATACCTTTCACACCAGCTTGGGTTAAGAAGTCATAGTCTTGACGTGGAATAACCCCGCCCGCGATAACGATGATGTCATCTGCGCCGACTTTCTTAAGCTCTGCGATTAATTCTGGAATCAGGGTTTTATGACCGGCGGCCTGAGAGGATACGCCAACTACGTGCACGTCGTTTTCTACCGCTTGCTTGGCTACTTCTTCGGGTGTTGAGAACATCGGCGATAAGTCGATATCAAACCCGACATCAGCAAAGGCGGTTGCAATGACTTTGGCGCCGCGGTCGTGACCGTCTTGGCCCATTTTACAAACCAACATGCGTGGGCGACGGCCGTGCTTTTCACTAAACTCTTCGATGTCTTTGGTAATGCCCTGCCAGTTTTCGTCATCTTGGTAAGCGCTGCCGTAAACGCCAGACACCGTTTGTGCCTGTGCATTAAAGCGGCCGAATTCACGTTCCATAGCAAAGGAAATCTCCCCAACAGTTGCGCGCAAACGGGTAGCCTTAACAGCCAGATCCAATAAGTTACCCTCTCCGCCACAGGCGCATTGGTAAATCGCTTCCAAGGCATATTCAACCGCAGCTTCGTCACGCTCTGCACGAATCCGCGCTAGCGCCGCGACTTGCGATTCACGCACCGCATTGTTGTCGATGTCTAAAACCTCGACGTCGTCTTCTTCGGCCAAGGTGTATTTGTTCACACCGACGATCACGTCTTCGCCACGGTCAATACGAGCTTGCTTGCGGGCCGCAGACTCTTCGATACGCAGCTTAGGCAAACCGGTTTCGATCGCCTTGGCCATGCCGCCCTTTTCTTCCACTTCTTGGATCAGTTCCCAAGCGCGGTCGGCGATGTCTTTAGTGAGCGATTCCATCATGTACGAACCACCCCAAGGATCAACAACCTTGGTGATGCCGGTTTCTTCTTGAATGATCAACTGAGTATTACGTGCAATACGTGAAGAGAACTGGGTTGGCAGCGCTATCGCCTCGTCCAATGCGTTGGTGTGTAGTGACTGAGTACCGCCAAATACCGCGGCCATCGCTTCAATCGTGGTACGAACGATGTTGTTGTAGGGGTCTTGTTCGGTCAGCGACCAGCCCGAGGTTTGGCTGTGGGTACGCAGCATTTTTGAGCGCGAGTTTTTAGGCTCAAACTCACTCACAATTTTCGACCACAACAAACGCGCGGCACGCATTTTGGCAATTTCCATATAGAAATTCATGCCAATGCCCCAGAAGAAAGACAGGCGGCCCGCGAACTTGTCGATATCCAAGCCGGCAGCAATCGCCGTGCGGATATACTCTTTACCGTCAGCGAGCGTATACGCCAGCTCAAGCGCGGCATCGGCGCCGGCTTCTTGAATGTGGTAGCCCGAAATCGAAATAGTGTTGAATTTCGGCATATTGTCAGAGGCGTAGGCAATGATATCGCCGATAATTTTCATTGAGGGCAGCGGTGGGTAAATATAGGTATTCCGCACCATGAATTCTTTCAGGATATCGTTTTGAATCGTGCCTGACAGCTGATCCTGACCCACGCCCTGCTCTTCTGCGGCTACGATATACCCAGCTAGAACCGGTAACACAGCGCCGTTCATGGTCATAGAAACAGAGACCTTATCCAGCGGAATTTCGTTGAATAGCACTTTCATGTCTTCAACAGAGTCGATCGCCACACCGGCCTTACCGACGTCGCCAGTAACACGCGGATGGTCTGAGTCGTAGCCCCGGTGAGTTGCCAAGTCAAACGCAACTGACACGCCCTGGCCGCCTGCCGCTAGCGCCTTCCGATAGAACGCATTTGATTCTTCTGCGGTCGAGAAACCCGCGTACTGACGGATCGTCCAAGGACGGCCAGCATACATGGTAGGTTGCGGGCCGCGAATAAAGGGCTCTACACCAGGCAAAGTATTTGTATATGGCAGATCCTGGATATCTTCCTTGGTGTACAACGGCTTGACGTCAATGCCTTCGGGAGTGTGCCACACTAGATCATCGAGGGTCTGCTTGCCTTTGGCGAGGGTTTTGTTCGCCATTGCCTTCCACTCGTCTACGGAAGTCTCGGGAGCTTTGTAATCAGCCATACTTGTACCTGTCAGTTTTCAATGAGAGTCAGTGTTTCGGGAAGCGTTTTCATTCAACACTTCGCAGTTAAAACGCGATCGTGCCGCTTATATGCATCACCACCTGATGCGCGGCATCTATCTAAAATTAGTGGTGATCATCTCCCGGCTGGCTTAACTCGATGAGCACGCCATCACAAGATTTAGGATGAATAAATATCACTTGGCAATTGTGCGCGCCAAGGGAAGGCGCTTCGCTAAGGAATTGATAGCCAAGTGCCTTTAAGCGCGCCACATCAGCCACAATATCGTCAGTACTAAAACACAGATGATGTAGACCACCGGGTTTTTTCTCAAGATACTTTGCTATCGGGCCTTCGCCCCGCAATGGGCTAACTAACTCAATGCTGGTAGATTTAAGAGGGAAAAATGCGGTTGAGGTTTTCGCCGTTTCAACGTCTTCGGTGCCCTCGTATGTCAGGCCGAAATCTTCTAAAAAGCGCTTGATGGCTTTGTCTAAATCGGGAACCGCGACGGCAATATGATCAAGTCCAGTAATCATCTGAATACTCCTAATTGTCTGAGTAGCCGGCAGCGCAATGCAGCCGGCTCATGGCATTTACTTAAGGGTCGCTAAAAACTCGATTGTTTTAGCGCGACGGGCCTCAGCAATTTCCTCAGGGGTTTCCATAACAATCTTTTCGTCTGGAATAATTTTGAACAAAGGCTGACCTTTCTTAATGATCACGCCGTCACCTTCAATCAAGACCTTATCGATAGTGCCTGCGAAGGGAGCGATTACTTTGTTGAACATTTTCATCACTTCAACAATGTATAGCGTATCGCCGGCTTCAAAGTGGTCTCCAGCATTCACAAACACGTCCATGCCCGGTGCTTCGCGGGGATAGAACATGCCGCCACTGGCCGCCAAGACTTCGTCAGACTTCGCCGCTGGTGGTGGTACCAGAATTTTAGCCATACGTTTTTGCAGGGCTTCGTCAGTCAAACGATCTGGAATAGTAATACTCAGATCAGCATTGACACTCAGCTCGCAGAAACCGGTTTTATCAGCGATATACGCCAAGACTGACATAACTTCGCTGCCCGCAAAGTAGCCGGCATGTGCGCCGCGCACCGCTGCCCACTCGTCGGCACTAAAACCTTTTGGTGCTTTATCAGACGCCAGCAGCGCTTCTAGCGCGGGGAAATCTGCCGCAGTCACTTTCTCGTTCAGCGTTTTATAGAAACTCACCGCTGAACTTAGAATCTCGTGATCGTGATCCCAGATCATGTAGCGAGCAGGTTTGCCCGTTTCATAGTCCATATTTAAGTAGTGGTAGAGTTTGTCTAACAACTCAATGGGGTTAACCGCCCATTTAATTTTGCCGTTTTCAATACTCAGACTGTCCTTGTTCATGCTCAACCAACCCGCCATGTAGTGCGGTTCAGCGAACAAACGCTCAAGCGGACGAATCATCAGCAACTTTTTGGCATCTAGTGCTTCTGCCCACGCGGCGGCATTTTCACCGGCCTCGCTAACATAGCGCTGCCGAATTTCTGCGTACGCGACGTCTAAATCTATTTGGTTAGCTTGTTCTTTCAGCAGACCTACCGCGGTTAAATACGGCACGATAAAACGCGTAGAGGGGCGCGCATTGATGCCATTGCCGATAAACCAATGCACCAAACCGTAGTGAAATTCCAGGTTTGTCGCCAAATCTTTACCGCGCAATTCAGTGCGACGCAGAATTTCCGCCAAACGCTGATAGCTGCTCAAGCGGGTGTCGCCAGTGGTGAGCAATAAGGCGATATTCGAGTCATACGCACCGGCAAGGTGGTATTTCATGAATACATCGGTATCGGGGTTGTGGGTAGAAATACCTTGGTCGTCGCGAATTTCACCAGGAATCGCGTTTGACCAGTTTTCAATCACGCCACCGGCATGCGGTTGCAAAGCTTGGTTAGTGGCGTTCATACGCGCCTCTACCGAGGTTTTCTCACGCAAGATACGGGTAGGTTTTGGCAAATTCTTACCGTGACGCGCCAACAACACCATCACTTCGACCAGACTTTCTGCGATGAAATAATCACCAGAGTCATCAGGGTTGGTGAACTTGAGCTTGTAGCACAGTTCAGTAACACGGTGCTCAACCTGAATTCGGGTGTTCATTTCCATGAAGTAATGCGAGTCGCCGTCGACTATACATTCAAAGGTGCCCAAAGAATCCAGCTTAACCGCTTCGCCGAATACCGCGCCCTCTTGCTCCATGCGTTGCAATATCACGAGGTCTTTCTTAAGTTGCTCGGCTTCTTCTTTTTTACCTGCTGCTTCAGCCACGGTAATCGCCGCTTCTAGCTCTTCTTCGGTTACCGAAACTTCTAATAGCTTCTGCTCGTGCATTTGCAGTGAGCAGTCGCGGCCGCCCATGGTCATGCACCACTCGCCATTACCCACGACCTGAATTTCCTGGTGACGGGTTGTGTCGATATTCATTTCGATGAGAACGTTTTTATTGTCACCCACACCGTTGGTTTTTAACTCAATCAAACACTCTTGCACCAAAGACGGGACTTTAGCGACGGCTTTATCGAGCTTTTCTTCAATGGTCGCGCCTTCATAAGAATTGGCTGATTGAAGAATACGCTGGCCTTTACCACCACCACCAGCAATCGCTTTAAGACGGAAACGGTTGTTTGGCTTTTCGGCCAACATGCGTTTAGCTTCAACTTGCAGGGCAAGTCCAATGTCGGCAGCATTAATAATATCGATACCAGCGGCGTAAGATGCGGCTAACAATGCGAGGGCCTTTTCTTCTTCGTCTTTGCAGGCAGAGAAATCGACACTCAGCTTATTGTCTTTAGCACATTTATCTAGACCGTCTTTACCGTATTTAGCAAATAAGGCCAAGCTAGTTGCGTTGTTTACACCGGGGGTAACAGATACGCCAGTTTCCAAGGCAGTGCGTTTTGCTTGGTCTTTCATACCCGCTGATTTTTGGGTGAAAGAGCACGGACCAATAAAGTTCAGTCCCGCCTTTTCCATGGATTCCACCATCTCGGCGTCTTCCGACATAAACCCATAACCTGCAAAAATCGCGTTATATCCGTTGTCATAAGCAATGCTAATAATTTGCTGAATACGACGAATACGCTCTTCTTTGGTTGCGCCCGTGTAATCCGGTACACGGTGAACACGATCCGGATCCGTCAAGGTGCGCAGTTCCGGAGCGAGGGCATTGGTGTAGGTAATAGAATCTTTTTCCGAGAGCAAAATACCGTAGTGATTGATGCCCATTTCATCGAAGACATCCATGGCTTCTTTACGAATGGGGCCACGGCAAATTATCAATGGTTTCAAATCATTACAGGCGAAACTTCGAGTCCATGCTGTATTTGATTTGGCGAGTTGGCGGTCTTTGTGGACCATCGGGTTGTTTAAGTAATAATTGTTGCTTGCTTGCACGTCGAATAACCTCGTTAGCGAATCGTCTTGAGTCAATGAATTACGGAACATGGGGCTCTGCTCAGGAATTAATGGAATTCCCGTTGCATCCCGCTCATAGGCTCAGGCTTGTAAGCCTTGAGATGTAGTTCCAGCTGTTCACCCAGAACCTTGCGAAGGTCGGAGGGCATGACGATCTGGGAAATTGATCCCAGGCTTAGTGCTTCATTCGGATTCATCAGCTCGCGTTCATAGCGTTGAGTCAGCAGCAACTCTTCCTGCTTCTGCCATGCAGCGACCGCGTCTTTTGCCGTTTTTAGGGCTTCGGACTCAGGCATACCCGCTTTCAAGTTTTGCGCCGTTAATTCCGCAATTTTTGGTTTTACGGATGAGCGAATTTTACGAACCTCATCTTTGTAAACATACTCAACCCCTGCAGGCCCCATTACCGCCAAGCGAGTTGTTGGCAATGCACAGACAAAATCGGCGCCTGTTGGGTAGTTGTTAAAGGCTGCGTAGGCACCGCCGAAGGCGTTGCGAACAATCATGAGGAACCGCGGGGTACGCAGATCAATAATGGCATCTAGCATAGCGCGACCGGCTTGTACGATACCGCCCGCCTCTTGCTCTTTGCCTGGCAGAAAGCCCGTGGTGTCTTCCATAAAAATCACAGGAATATTGTAAACATTACAGAAACGAATAAAGCGCGCGTTTTTGTAAGCGGCATCTATATCAATCTGGCCGGAGGCAACTGCAGAGTTATTGGCCACAAAACCAACTACATTGCCGCCCATACGACCCAGCGCACACACAGTATTACGAGCGCGCTCTGGCTGAATTTCAAAGAAATCGCCGTGATCACACATCTGCTGAATGATAATGCTGATATCGAATGGGGTATTAAAACCGGTGGGGCTGTTGAAGGCTTTTTTCAGGAGCAGATCAACATCCCACGTTCTGCGGGTGATTGGGTCAGACGTTGGCTGAAACGCTGGCGCTTCCGCACTATTGTTGGGTATGTAGTTAAGTAACTCTTTTACTTTACGCAGGGCCGCCACTTCGTCTGGCACCACGAAATCCGTCACCCCTGACTTAGAGTGAACGCTGGGGCCACCAAGCTCATCGGCCGTTACATCTTCCCCAAGTACAGACTTAACAACGCCCGGGCCAGTCAAACCAAAGAAGGTTTCGTTTGGCTGGATAACGAAAGAACCCTGACGAGGCAAATATGAACCACCGCCCGCGTTATAACCAAACATACACATAATCGACGGCACGACACCGTTTATGTGACGCAACGCTGTAAAAGCTTCAGCGTAGCCATCTAGGCCACCCACACCAGCAGGAATGTACGCACCTGCAGAGTCATTCATGCCGACTAAGGGAATGCCGAGCTTACCGGCCAATTTAAATAAATTAGCCAATTTGCTACCGTTTGTCGCGTCCATAGAGCCAGCGCGAACGGTAAAGTCATGGCCGTACATTGCTACATCGCGACCGTCTACTTTAACGATGGCAGTCACTAAAGACGCACCATCTAAATTTTTACCCCAGTTTTGGTAAAGGATTTTAGGTTCAGTGCCAGCATCCGCTAGGACTTCTATCCTTTCCCATATGGTCATGCGCTTCTTTTCGTGCTGCTTTTGTATGCCTTTTACACCAGCCATTTTACGAGGCCGCTGCTGTAGGTCATAACCCGCTTGAAGTGCAGATTCGTATAGCCCGGGATCGTAATCAATTTGCCCAGGGACGGTAAATTCGAGCTCTGTTTTGGTCTCGAAGGGGTTTTCCAGTGAGGGTTTTGTAGCTATTTTTGTCATGCCTGTCAGTTCCAGCTGCATTAATAGGTAGCCCGCGCTCATGCCGCAAGCGTCTGACTCTTTGATATGTTTATTCAGTACGAGATTCTTACGATCCCTGTTACCGTGAGTAAACTCAAAGGGGCATTACGCCAGCTAACATATTGAACTGCGGATGAATGAGAATAACCGTTCTGTGTGGTGCGTTGACGGTTTGGTGTTTCTCAAAGCGGCGGCTAACATTACTGGGATTGGGCTTCTCTGTCAATCCGAACGGCCTTTTCGAAGCAGGTCCGCCATTAGATAAAACACTAGATTTTTCAGGCTCATAGCACGTAAAATCGGCCCCAATCCACAGCGCTTATTTGAACTCTGAGCAATATCAAATGGCTAGCCTTCGTCGCATATCATTACCGTATCATCGGGACAGCTGCGACCTCTTTGCAAGACTTAAGCACCTTCCCTACCCAGTTTTCTTAGACAGCGCAGCACCGTTCAGTGAATTTGGGCGCTACGACATTCTTTGCGCACAACCAACAGAGGTAATATCTTTAAATACAATCGATTACGGCAACATTAATACATTTTTGATTAAGACTGAACAAAGACTAAATCAGCTTTGCGACCACTATAGTCACAATGAGGAACTGCCATTTTGCGGCGGCGCTATTGGCTATCTTAGCTATGATTTAGGTGAAATAAGCCAGTCTATCGGCGGGAAACAAAGGGCAAGCGTCGATCCGTCTACTCCACTCTTCCACGCTGGCATTTACCCATGGGCCATTATCGTTGATCACCGTCTTCATCAGTGCGAACTGGTGGCACAGCCCGGTGTGAATGACGCTACCCTGGCGCATATTCAAAAGCTCATCGGTATGACGCTGGACACAAACCCAGAACCGCAGGCTTTTAAGCTGCTCGTGCCATTTAGATCAACACTAAATCGAACACAATACGGCAAAGCGTTTGAAAGGATTCAAAATTATATCCGCGCCGGCGACTGCTACCAAATCAACCTTACTCGCGGCTTTACTGCAAAATTTGCGGGCGACCCCTGGTTAGCGTACCAAGGCCTGCGTGAAACTGCCGCCGCTCCGTTTTCGGCCTATCTCGATTTAGGTAGCAGCCAAATACTGAGCTTTTCACCAGAGCGCCTTCTCTCTGCCGACCAAGACGGCCATCTTCAAACTCAACCCATTAAAGGGACCGCGGCTCGCGATCCTGACCCTGAAATAGATCGAGCCCTCGCTACAGCTTTGCAAAACAGCGCTAAAAATCGGGCTGAGAACGTAATGATCGTGGATTTACTTCGCAATGACTTCAGTAAAAGCTGCCAAGCGTCGAGCGTTCGTACTGAACAACTCTGCGAGCTGCAAAGCTTCCGCACCGTGCACCACTTGGTAAGCACTGTATCCGGCCAGCTGCGCACAGACTGCACACCGTTCAAGGCTTTACTCAACTGCTTCCCCGGCGGCTCAATCACCGGCGCCCCCAAGCAAAGAGCCATGGAGATTATTCGGGAGATAGAACCTCACCGCAGAAACATCTACTGTGGAAGTGTGTTTTATATGGGTGGCGGCGGCAAAATGGACAGCAACATCACAATCCGCAGCTTTGTGTGTGCAGATAAGGTAATTACTGGCTGGGCCGGGGGCGGAATCGTTGCCGATTCTGAGGTAGAGGAAGAATTTACCGAAACTGAAACCAAAATCGGCAAGCTCCTGCAGGCGCTTGCCGATCTATAGTCATACTCTACAGGCTTAAATTCCGATTCGATGCCTTGATGAACTCAAGCTTTAAGGCCTCGTAATCATGTACGGCAGGAAATTGCGGAAACTCGCGAATGACATTATCGGGCGCTTTAAACAAAATGCCCGCGTCAGCTTCTGCCAGCATCGTAGTATCATTATAGGAATCGCCGGCGGCGATAATGCGGTAGTACAGGGTTTTCAGTGCCAATACCGACTGCCGTTTGGGGTTAACCTGACGGATCCGGTAGTCAACAACTTTGCCCAAGCTATCAGTTTCTAGTTTATGGCATAACAAGGTTGGCCAACCCAGTTGCTTCATCAGGGGCGCGGCAAACTCGTAGAAAGTATCCGACAAAATAATGACCTGAAAACGCTCACGCAACCAATCTAAGAATTCACGCGCCCCTTCCATCGGCGACATATCGGCAATCACTTCTTGAATATCTGGCAGCCCCAAACCATTCTCATGCAATAAGCGCAGGCGCTGTTGCATCAGCACATCGTAATCTGGAATGTCTCGTGTGGTCGCTTTTAGGGCCTCAATACCGGTGCGCTCAGCAAAATCGATCCAAATTTCAGGAATCAATACCCCTTCCAAGTCAAGACAAGCGATTTCCACAACACTACTCCTAAAATAAAATTGCGCCTCAGCGCTTAAAAAACCGCGACAATCTAACGGCTTGGGGTGAATAAAGCAATGCCGAGGGATAAGCCGGACGTCAGAGGTCTCGTGTCTGGCGTAAGACTAAAATCGACACATTTAGCCTGTATTTTCCTCCGACGTCCGACACCAGCCTTCCGACACTTCATCAATACATCGGCAATTCAATATCTGCAAACAAAGCTTCGAGGTCATTTTTACTCTGACATTGGTAGGCTTTGTCGACTAATTCTGCGCTTAGATGGGGTGCAAATAGCTCGACAAAGTCGTACATAAATTTACGCATATAGGTACCGCGACGGAACCCTACTTTGGTCACACTGGGTTCAAATAGATGGCTGGCATTGAGCGCCACCAAGTCCGCGTCGGCCACCGGGTCGTAGGCCATTTCGGCGACGATGCCAATTCCCAAGCCAAGACGCACATAGGTTTTAATAACGTCTGCATCGGTGGCGGTAAAGACAACTTTTGGCTCAAGCCCTTTGTTTAAAAAAGCCTCGTCCAGTTTTGAACGGCCAGTGAAGCCAAAAACGTAGGTCACAATAGGATACTGAGCGACATCCTCGATTTGCAGGTCCGCGATCTCAGTTAGAGGGTGATCTTTTGGTACCAATATCGTTCTATTCCAGCGATAGCATGGCATCATGATCAAGTCGCTGAACAGCTCTAGCGCCTCTGTTGCTATCGCAAAATCCACTTCAAAGTTCGCTGCCAACTCAGAAATCTGCATCGGTGTTCCCTGATGCATATGCAGTGACACATCCGGATAGCGATCTATAAAGGTTTTGATCACACTGGGTAAGGCGTAGCGCGCCTGCGTATGGGTAGTCGCAATCGACAAGCTGCCCTTCTTCGGATTTTTAAACTCTTGAGCGATATGTTTGATGCTTTCTGTCTTGTAAAGAATCTCGCCCGCTGTCTTTAAGATTGCCTCACCTGCCGGGGTTATACGAGTGAGATGCTTGCCATTGCGCGCAAATATTTCAACACCCAGCTCATCTTCCAGCATTCGAATTTGTTTACTGATTCCGGGCTGAGAGGTAAATAAACTCTGAGCTGTCGCCGACACGTTCATTTCATGGTGCGCAACTTCCCAAATATAGCGCAACTGCTGCAGTTTCATCCTGACGTAACTCCTGAAATCAAACGTGCTCGAACCATTTTCGCGGCAATGTTTTTTTATCTAATTAACTGCGCCATTTGGTCACTGTTCAACCTTATTGGCGATACCATGTGGGACATGCCCAGTGGAAACATGTTCACTCGCCGATTCGCAATGACCGGGTTGGTCGTCAAAAAATACGTCTGCGCCGTAGGCCGCCAAGAATTCACCTTTATCTAAACCGCCCAAAAATAGTGACTCGTCAATTCGAATATTCCAATTTCGCAAGGTCTGGATTACTCGCTTGTGAGTAGGCGCCGAGCGCGCCGTCACCAGAGCGATACGAATTGGTGGATCATCATCTGAAAGTTCACACTGCAGGGTATTCAATGCAGCGAGGAAGTTTTTAAAAGGTCCACCGCTTAGCGGTGTATTCGCCGCAGCGACTTCGCTGGCCGTGAATGCTTCTAAACCGTCGCGTTTGAAAACCTGCTCCGCCTCATCTGAGAAAATGACCGCGTCACCATCAAAGGCAAATCGAAGTTCACGCTTACTCAAGGGTTGGGATTTTTTAGACCGCGGTAACAGCGTCGCTGCCGCTACACCATTTTCCAGTGCGCGCCGCACATCTTCGGCATTAGTCGAGAGAAAGAGATGGCAGCCAAAAGCCGATACGTATCGATAAGGACTTTCACCACCGCTAAAGGCCGCGCGACTAATATTGAGCTTGTAATGCTCAATCGAGTTAAATACACGTAAACCGGTATCAGCCGAATTGCGCGACAGCAGAATAACTTCGACGCGGGCGTCATCAAGATAGTCGTTTAACTGCAGTAAGCGCTCGACAATGCCAAAGGCTTCCCCTGGCTCCAGAATCTCATTCTCATGATCTATCTGGTATTTTTGATACGCTGTCAGCCCCTCTGATTCATAAACCCGATGGCTTTCATCCAGATTGAATAATGCTCTGGATGAAATAGCGACAACCAATTTGTTCTCAAATCCTTTGGGCATAAGCACACTTCGTGAAGCAACAGCCTCACTATACAATATGGCTAGACCAAGACAACAGCCTTAAACGTCACTCGGGTCTGTTAACGTTTGGGCATCACCCTCTGTTGCCCCTGAAAAAGTGTCAGTCTAGCGGGCCCCCTCTGGACGCGAGGAATGTAGTTTGGTTATTCCAAATAAGTGAAAGCTGGCCCCGTGAGCAACGCGAGTGCTGTGGGTCCGAGCAACGACGAATGGCGCTTTTTCAGGAGCAACCCAAAGGGCCGGGCGGCGTTCCGCTAATGCTATTTTTGCGCCCAGCGTCGTTATTGGTCGCTTGTGGAGGCCCACTATACTGCACTCCTTCTGCCTCGCTGGAACACAAAAATAGCATCAGCAGTGGGCATGCCCAAACGTTAACAGACCCTACGGGTTTGCCTCTGCTAAGTTCGGTCCCGAATTAATCGGCATGCGAATAAACACTGACGAGGGCTCACCGGCGATAATCGACCTAATTTCCTTGATCAACGCTCCTGTGAATGCCGCAAAAACGGGCTGATTTATGCTGTCATTATAAATACGAGCGGACAAGACACCGACTATTTGCCCCTCTCCTGCCCCTCTCTGGATCAACACTGCGCCACTTTGACCTGCATGACTAAAACAATCTAATACATATAAATCGCTTAAGGCTTGTTCACCCTCACGCCACAAAGTGGATCTGCAACGAGACGCCCACAATGTATTAAATGGTTTATCGTTGGGGTAAGACAAGCTCTCAACCCAGACACTCTGACGATCAGGCACAGCAAGCTTGGGATGTTTTGCCAGTGGAATTGGCGTCGCCAGCTTCAAAAGCGCTATATCAGAGCCGCTATAGCGACCAAGCTGGCCATTGTGCTGATCCTGCGGGTGATGTTGACGGTGTTGCCAGGCGCTACTTATTGCCATCGCACGGTGATTGTTTTGAGCAATGGCGACAGGGATTGAACCAGAGAAAGAGTCGATACGAAATTGTAAGGACTGTAATTGGCCCTCACCATTCGGGGTGTATAAACAGTGTGATGCCGATATCAACCACTCTGCGGCGAGCACGGTGGCTGTGCAGCGGGATTCGAAAAGACTGCCGTCGGACTGAATGAAGCGACTGAGCAATACGCCACTGAGCGGCATTGACGAGGGAAAGCGCCACAATTGTTGACGAATATCCTCTGCGCCATGTGCGCCAAGTGATGCTCGTCGCTGAAAGACCAAATGGGGCGATGTGCTATCGTCGGCAAGCGCCGTGGCCCAATACAAACTGGGCGCGCCGTTGTCGTCGGCAAGTAAAATCAGGAATTTATTTCCGCGCGCAGTTAGCTTGAAGCCAGACGCCGGCACTAGCGCGGCGGGCTGCTTCAATGCGGAATCAAGGTACACTGCGTCGGCTACCGTTTTTACGCGGGGTAAAAATTCACTCAACTGATTTAGAGTCGCCAGTGCTTTATCTCGCCGCAAGGCATCACCGCTAAGAATCTCACGCTGGAATCGTCTAACCGCTTCGACCTT
This sequence comes from uncultured Zhongshania sp., assembly GCF_963975605.1. Lineage (NCBI taxonomy): Bacteria > Pseudomonadati > Pseudomonadota > Gammaproteobacteria > Cellvibrionales > Spongiibacteraceae > Zhongshania > uncultured Zhongshania sp. Next base: position 67,725 of record NZ_CAXBHN010000015.1, read on the forward strand.
ACTAATACTATTATCCAACCCCTTTATGACAAACGCCGCGTGAAGCAAGGCTAGCTCATAGGGCCACTTGTCAGATTTCAGGGACTGCCTAGCAAATTTAAAGGCTTTTTCGATATCCGGTGCAGGCAGCCCTAGACCCCAAAAATAGTACTGAGCTAGCTCTGCCTTGGAATACTGGCAAGGTGAAAATTTAGATACCCCCTCTGGGATATAAAACTGGCTATCGACGAGAGGTAGCAAGTTCTGTGACGTCGGCGCGGGGAAACGCGGCGTCTCACATTCTGCAAATGACTTGTGACTACATAATAAAAACATCAACACCAAGCCAATACTCGCTGTTCTCACTGCGGCAAGCCCGCTAGAATTCGGCAATGATATGAGTCGGTGATTATGCATAGAACAACTTGGGTTGAATTTAACAGTAAAGCGCTGCGCCACAATGCCGCCATGGTTCGTCGACTTGCGCCTGAGTCCGCTATCTTAGCGATGGTGAAAGCCAATGGCTATGGACACGGCGCAGATTGGGTGGCAGATCAGTTGCGTGGCATAGTTGATGGCTTTGCTGTCGCGCGACATAGCGAGGCGCTGACGCTTCGTGCCGCGCAGCCTAACAGTCGCATTTTACTACTCGGTACTGAAGTCGATGATGGACTTTTGCAGGACTGCGCTACACAAAAACTAGACATAGTTATCCACGAGCTCGGCGCCGCAAAACTACTAGCAAATACAATACTCCCACAATCCATAACCGTATGGCTAAAACTCAACACCGGCATGAATCGGCTGGGCATGTGCAACAAGGATTTCTGCGAAGCCCACAGCGTCCTGAGCGGTTCACCGAATGTTGCGGCAATTCATCACATGACCCACTTTAGTGACGCGGAAACTGACAGTCCCGCAGCAACGGATCGGCAATTTCAGCTACTACATTCGCTGAGTACCTCGCTGGGAGAGTTTCCAGTTAGCATGGCTAACTCAGCTGCGATAATACGTCACCCACAAACCCATCTAGACTGGGTACGCCCTGGTATTATGCTCTATGGCGATGACCCAACTACGCATCTTGCCGGCGTTGACAGCTTGCTGCCAGCCATGACATTCAAAGCCAAAGTACTGGCTGTGCGAGAAGTGGAAAAAGGTGAAGGTGTCGGTTACAACCAACGCTGGCAAGCCAGTGCAAAAACCCGTATCGCAACCGTCGCCGCCGGCTATGCGGATGGCTATCCCCGCCAAGCCCCCGATGGCACTCCGGTACTCGTCAATGGTGAGCTCGCTCGACTCGCCGGCCGAGTGTCAATGGATTTGCTCACTGTAGATGTAAGCCATATACCATCTGTAAATATCGGGGATATCGTTACACTGTGGGGAGATAGCAAGCTGAGCGCAGCGGAAGTGGGACGCCACTGCAACACCATTAGCTATGAACTTTTTACCCGCATTACAGCGCGTGTCGATCGGGTATATTTATAAGCTGCAGACAATCCGGCCCCGGTTTAGGGGCCGATACACAGATTAGCTAAGACGAAGATTTTACCAGCGCCAATTCGCCTTTCGTCAATTTAAAAACCACCGGACTTAACAAGATTAAGGCGATCAGATTAGGAATTGCCATCAAGGCATTCAAGGTATCCGCTAGCAACCAGATAAACCCCAAATTGGCCATTGCGCCTAGTGGAATAGCAAGCACCCAAGCTACCCGAAACGGCATGACACCGCTGGGACCAAAAAAATACACCACACAGCGCTCGCTGTAATAAGACCAACCGAGCATGGTCGTAAAAGCAAATATCGCCAGCCCCAAAGCCACAATATAATGCCCGCCAGGAATCAGTGATTCAAACGCGACGGTAGACAAAGCGGCACCGCTCTCTCCAGTCTGCCATGCACCTGATAGCAGAATGACAAAGCCCGTTACCGAACACACCAAAATAGTATCGATGAAGGTGCCGAGCATCGCGATCATACCCTGGCGCACCGGACTATTTGTTTTTGCCGCGGCGTGAGCAATCGGCGCACTGCCCAAGCCAGCTTCATTAGAAAAAATACCCCGCGCGACACCAAAGCGGATTGCCGCGGCCACACCTGCGCCGGCAAAGCCGCCCACGGCCGCCGTACCATTAAATGCAGAATCAAGCACGAGACTAATTACCGCCGGTAAGGCACTCAAATTCATTAATAGAATAGCAACGCCCAGCAAGAGATACGTTACTGCCATAAAGGGCACTAAAAATCCGGCGACATTAGCCACCCTCTTTACGCCTCCTAAAATAACCGACGCGACACCGACAAACATCACTAGCGCACTCAACCAAACCGGCACACCAAATGCGCCTTGCATGGCATCAGCAACCGAGTTTGCTTGCACCGTATTACCGATTCCGAAACCCGCCATCGCACCAAACAGGGCAAAACATGCACCCAACCAGCGCCACTTAGGACTAAGTCCATTTTTGATGTAATACATAGGGCCGCCGCTAAAGTTGCCCTCGGCGTCTTGTTCGCGATAATGAACTGCGCATACCGCTTCTGCGTATTTGGTGGCCATACCGACCAGCGCGGTGCACCACATCCAGAACAGTGCACCCGGCCCACCCAGTGCAATTGCCGTGGCGACACCGGCAATGTTACCGGTGCCAATGGTGGCGCTGAGCGAGGTCATTAGCGCTTGAAATGGACTAATCTCGCCTTCATCGTTACCGGATTTGCGGCCTTTCATCATCAGCCGAAACGCCGTGCCAATATTGAGCAAAGGCATAAGCTTTAGCCCGAGCATTAGATAGGCTCCGGTCCCGAGTATGAGTACCAGCATCAACGGGCCCCAAACAATACCGTTTATGGTATTCACAAACGTGGATACATATTCCATGCAAAGCCCCTTTCCATGCTTTTTATATAGATATTGCGCGATTTAAGCAGCTGACTAGGCCTGCTGTTTTATATTCCAGCCTTCATTAGCAATGCAGTCCAAACTAGGGCAATTGATCTAAAGTCAGCGAACATCACCACGATCACCCAAGGCCTTAAAATTCAAATTGTTCGCGCTGCGGAAACATGCCGAACACCCCACCGGTATGGATGAAGACAATATCGCCGGAATCGCCAAATCGGCCCTTTTTTAATTGATCGAGCATGCCGTAGAAGGCTTTAGCGGTGTACACCGGGTCTAAAATGATCCCTTCGCTGCTGGCAACCTCAGCGATGCAATCAAAAATGTGTTTTCCCGCCAGGGCATAGCCAGCACCGACGTAACCATCAATTACCTTCACTGAAAGTGATTCAAGGTCTGTGCCAGTTTGATAGCGCTGCATCCAATCGCTGAGGTCGCGGTTCACTTTTTTAATGAACCAAGCCTCATCGTCACACACATTCACCCCCCAAACCTGAGCATTAACACCGTAACGATGAACACCGGCAGTCAAGCCGGCCTGTGTCCCACCGGATCCTGTCGCACAGATAATATGCTTGGGAGATATATTATGGTGAATAAAGTCTTGTTTGAGTTCCGCACACGCCTCGACGTATCCCCACACACCGATTGCGTCAGAAGCGCCGGTTGGGATGATAAACGCTTTTTTATTTTGATCGCGGTAGCTTGTTTGAATGCCGGCCAGAATATCATCGAGCTCGCGTTGATACTGCGCGGCCTGGAAATAGCTGATATGAGCACCAGCCAGACGATCGAGCAAGAGATTGCCGTCGGGAATATCTACTTCAGCGCCACGCAAGACGAGATGGCATTGCAAACCAAGCTGGGCACACAATAAGGCCGTTGCGCGGCAGTGGTTCGACTGCAAGCCACCACAGGTGATGATGGTATCGCAGCCCTCAGCCAAGGCCTGTGCCAAATTAAACTCTAATTTACGCACTTTATTACCCGACAATACACTGCCGGTTAAATCGTCCCGTTTAATCCATATTCTCGGCCCGCCAAGTTGTTGACTCAAACGGTCCAAAGGCTGCAGAGGCGTAGGAAGTTGAGCTAGCTTGAGTCGGGGCGGAATGTGTCCAACGATAGTTTGTGCAGAAACATGTGGTTTTTTAACATTATTAGACATGTGTCACTCGCCAAAGATATGCGCTCCGCTATGCGGCGAAGCGCGCAACCCCTGTTTTAAATTGCTTTTAACGTCCCTTTTGGCAATACAGCGTGGATTGACGAACGCTGAAACTTTAGTTCCACATTATCCGTCACGCCAACAACCACGTAGGCATCATCGAGCTTATTTACTTTGCCTAAAATACCGCTGGTTGTCACAACCTCATCACCCCTGGCTAGGGCCGCGACCATGGCCGCATGCTCTTTTTGGCGCTTGCGCTGGGGACGAATAGCGATGAAATAAAACAGGGCAAACATCAGTACCAGAAAACCAATCTGGAACATTTCGCCACCCGGAGGTGCGCCCGCGCCGGCGGTTTGGGCTTGCGCTTCAGAAATGAAAAAGCTCATTACATATCCTTAGATAACATTCAAATAAATGACCCTGCGCTACAGCAGCCGCAGACTTAAAATCAGCCTGCAATAGTACACAAGGGCCAATCTCAAAGCGAGTAATCATAATCCATGGTAAAGGGTGCGTGGTCGGAGAAACGCTCGTCGTTATAAACGTCCGCACTGCGTATCGCGGGCACCAAGCCGGGGGTGATTACGTGGTAATCCAAGCGCCACCCCACATTGTTGGCATACGCCTGCCCGCGGTTCGACCACCAAGTGTAAACAGCCTCTTGGTTGATCTCGCGGAATGCGTCTACAAAGCCACCCTCCTCATACACCTTATCTAACCATGCGCGCTCATGGGGAAGGAAGCCGGAGTTTTTCATATTACCTTTCCAGTTTTTGATATCTATCTCCTTGTGACAGATATTCCAATCAGCGCAAATCACCAGTTCGCGCCCCGTCGCTTTCAGCTCAAGGAAATGCGGGTAAATTTTATCTAGGAAAGCATCTTTTTTTGCCTGTGCCTCATCACCGCTCGAGCCTGAGGGCAAATACATCGATATCACACTAATATTGTCGTAATCAGCCCTTATATAGCGACCCTCGCTATCTGCAGGGTCCCATCCTAAAGAAGTCGTGAAACTATTCGGCGGTTTCTTACAGTACATCGCCGTGCCGCTATAGCCTTTCTTGATCGCATCGCTATACATCGTGGTATAGCCCTCAGGATGATATAAGGACTCTTCTAGTTGATCTCGCTGCGCCTTGGTTTCCTGAATACAAACCACATCGGCATCTTGCTTCGCCAGCCACTCAAAAAAGCCTTTACGCCCCGCCGAGCGAATACCGTTGGTATTGGCAGTAATAATGCGCATCCAAAATACTCCGAATAGTAAAATCGCGCACAGCTTAGCAAAAATCGATATCGATAGTGGAAATCACCTCCTCGATTTCATTACTTTCTGGCAGATATCGTCGTCAATATACAGCTTAAGGTTCAATAATTTGTGCCGCATTGCCATTCATTTCGCTTCACCCATTCAGATCATGTATCAAATCTCTTGTTCGCTCTAAACTTGCCCATCAAATTGACATGTATCGGCCACAAGCGAGACTCTGTCGCCACTTTGCTGACGTATACAAAAGAATAAGCGCCTGCCAAGCATAACAAAGGACAATTCCCTATGAGCCAAAACTCCCTTGAAACTCTAGTCGCCATAGAAGCGATAAAGAAGCTGAAGTACACCTACTTACGCGCCGTAGACACCCATGACTGGGCGCTACTGGAAAGCACACTTACCGAAGACTGCAGCGCACGCTACGATGGTGGAAAATATAGCTTTGACGACCGCAAGCAACTGGTCAGCGGCCTAAAAGGTCATATGGACTCACCCCAAGTTTTGACAATGCACAATTGCCATCATCCAGAAATAGACATTATTGATGGCAGCACTGCCAGCGGGAAATGGTATCTACAGGATTTAGTTTTTAATAAAGAGCAGAACTGGATGCTGTTCGGCACCGCCATCTACACGGATCACTATCGTTATAGCGAGGGCGAGTGGCGCATTTGTCACACCGAATACGAACGCATTATGGAGACCATCAACGCGCCCATCCCCTCGACATTAAGCTTCACTCATAATATGTTTGAAAAAAAATAAGGCCAGTAATTTTACTATGAGCAATATATCTTCGCGGCTAGACGCATGCACAGCGCAGCTCTGCCAAACCGGTGCGCCGTTTGAAATTTTGCAGGACGGGGACAACGCGTTTCGGCTTTATAAAAATGCACCATCAAATATGCGCGAATTAATTGACGTTGGCCGCAATCACGGTGATCAAGAGTTCTTGGTTTACCAACAGGAGCGCATGAGCTTCAAGCAGTTCTTCGAGAAAGTAGACGCCCTCGGCCACCACCTGCTAAACAATGAATCTTTACTCAAAGGCGACCGTATCGCCATCGCGATGCGAAATTACCCAGAATGGATGATTGCCTACACCGCCATTATTTCCATTGGCGCGATCGTTGTGCCCTTAAATTCATGGGGCAGCTCTGACGAACTGTGCTACGGCCTCGAAGACTCTGGGGCAAAGTACGTCATCTGTGACCTACCACGCTTACAGCTAGTTAAACCGCTACTAAGCAGCTTGGATTGCAAAGCGATTGTTGCTAGAGAAGAGTCACGCGATGAACAAGGTGTACAGTATCTAGAGGATATCCTTGCTAAAAATAGCGGCCGCCCGCTACCAATGGTAGCTATTAACCCTGACGACATTGCACAAATCATGTACACCTCGGGCACCACCGGCCGTCCAAAGGGTGCCGTATCCAGTCACCAGAACATCTGCCAAGCGATGTATAGTTTTGAGTTTCACGCCACGTGCTCCGCAATGGCAAACCCCAGCGCAATCGAAAAAATGTTTGCTGGCGGTTTTGCACCGTGCACTTTGCTAAGTGTTCCGCTGTTTCATGTATCCGGTTGTTACGCAGCATTTTTGCTCAATCTTCGCGGTGGCAGAAAAACGGTCATGATGTATAAGTGGTCTCCGGCGGAGGCACTTAAATTAATCAGCGCGGAACGCGTCACTATATTTAGCGCTGCACCGTCAATGGTGCTCGACCTGCTTCGTCATCCGGACTTTGCAAGTAGTGATACTAGCAGCTTGTTTTCACTCGGTGGCGGCGGCTCTGCCTGCCCACCTTCCTTCAAGGACACGATCGAAGCAACGCTTGATAATGCCTATGTCGGCACCGGCTACGGCATGACTGAAAGTAACGCTATTTGTGCGAGCTGTACTGGCGAGGCCTATTTTTACAAGTCATCCAGCGCCGGCACCTTATCTCCATTAGTGGAGTGGCAGACCCGTGACGAAAATGGTCAAGTACTTGCTAAAAATGAAACCGGTGAGATTTGGTTAAAATCTATCTGTAATATTCAACACTACTGGAATAAACCCGACGCTGACAAAGCCACCTTCGATGGTAAATGGATGGCCACGGGTGACATCGGCTACCTAGACGAAGAAAATTTTGTCTACCTTGTAGATCGCGCCAAGGATCTTATTATTCGCGGTGGCGAAAATATCTATCCGGCTGAGATTGAAGCCTGCCTAAGTTTACATCCGAGCATTGCCGAGGCTGTGATTATTGCCGTACCCGATGAGCGCTTGGGGGAGACCCCCGGTGCAGTAATTCGTGTCCGTGCGAATAGCGAAATTAACGCCACGGAAATTAATGCGTATCTCAGCGACAAGCTTGCCGCGTACAAAATACCCAACCAGGTATGGATTCGAACCGATGAAATGCCTCGCAATGCAGCGGGTAAAGTACTGAAATCAGAACTGAAACGGCAGTATATTCGCTGAAATCAAGGCGCGCTAAATAACTCTCTCCCTCTACCGGCCCCTTGGGCCGGCATTTACCCCGAGCATTCGAGCACGTAGAATCAAACAGAATTAATGAGTGAGAAAACTATGATGCAAGTATTCTCAAAAAAACGCGCTCAGAAAATTCTTGATGACGGTGCTGCCGAGGTTTCCGATTCCAAAATTGATCTCGCCTTAAGTAATCGCCAGCGCATAATGAATAAAGTGCTTAACAACGCATCACTTACGCCTTATTTAAGCCACGTGAAAACCCTGTTTAATTTGCTTCAAGACTATGTAAAAGGCAGCTACCGAGAGATTCCTTGGTGGTCGATTGGCTCTGTAGTAACAGCATTACTGTATATTTTAATGCCCCTCGACGCCGTGCCGGACATCATTCCGATTGCAGGGTTTCTAGATGACGCCGTCGTTCTCAAGCTATGCTTAGATATGGTCAGGAAAGATTTAGATAAGTATAAATTGAACAAAGTGGCATCTGCTCACGATGAGTCAGATGCCAGCAGCTAGATGTTAGCTCAACAAAAATTTAGTCCGCCAAGCCCAGTTCACCGATAAGTTTTAATACATCATCATGATGGGTCTTAGTATTCACTTTGGCCATGATGTGTTTGAGCTTGCCGTCTTTACCAATGATAAAGGTACTGCGCAGAATACCGTCGAACTCCTTGCCCATAAATTTTTTCGGGCCCCAAGCGCCGTATTTATCGGCGATGCTATGGTCTTCATCGGAGAGCAGGGTAAAATTTAAAGGTCCCTCTTCTTTTTTCGGGTTTTCTTCAAACTTTTTCAGTTTAGTAACAGAATCAGGACTGACGCCCAATACGACGGTGTCCGCCTTATCGAAAGCCTTTTTACTGTCACGAATCCCACACGCTTGCACAGTGCAACCAGGTGTTTTCGCTCTTGGATAAAAATATAGAACAACATTTTTACTGCCCTTAAAATCTTTTAGGCTAACAGTGTTGCCGTCCTGATCTTTTAATGAAAAAGCTGGCGCATTGTTTCCGATTTTAGGTAATGCCACAAAAATACTCCTTTTAGCTATTAATTATCGTCGCTTTGATCAAAATCAACACCGTCAATCTCGGCTCTATCGATTAGTGAAGACGGTAAACTTTTCTTGACCTTCGCCCCCAAGGCTTCAAGCCGGCTCACCCGCGACACCAAATTACCCTTACCTAGCGTCATTCTATTGAGGGTTTTTTCATAGGCGTCACGGCCACGGTCCAAGTGTTTACCCACATCCTCTAATGATTGCACAACAAGGGCAAACTGGTCGTGCAAAGCGCCCGCTTGGCGCGCAATTTCCTCGGCGTTTTGATTTTGTCTTTCGTAGCGCCAGATACTCTGCACCGTCCGCAGGGTAGCGAGTAAGGTGGTTGGACCGACCACAATAATGTTTTTCTCATACGCATTGCGGAACAATTCTGGATCATGCTCAAACGCCGCCATAAACGCAGCTTCGACCGGAATAAAAATAAAAACAAAATCTAGCGTGCGAAGGCCTTCTATATGTTCGTAACCCTTGGTGCTTAAACCGTTGATATGCGCTTTAACGGATTGCGCGTGTTCTCGCAAAAAAGCCTGGCGCTCAACCTCGTCATCGCTGCTGCAATATCGCTCGTAGGCGATCAACGACACCTTGGCATCAATGACGATGTCTTTGTCATCGGGCAAGCGAACGATTACATCAGGCTGCCGGCGACGGCCGCTGTCGTCAGTAAAGCTGACCTGTGTTTCGTATTCATGGCCTTTGCGTAGCCCTGACTCTTCGAGCACACGCTCTAAGATTACCTCTCCCCAGTTTCCCTGCGCCTTATTGTCCCCCTTCAACGCGCGGGTTAAATTTTGCGCCTCTTTACTAATGCTACTGTTCATTTCCTGTAGATTTTTGAGCTGCTCCTTCAGCTCACCCCGCTCGCGATTCTCGTTGTCGTAAATATGATCAACCCGGCCGCGAAACTCTTTTAGCTGATCTCTAAATGGCTTTAACTGTAATTCCAAGGCGTCGCGACTGTGCACCTGAAAGCGCTGACTCTTTTCATCAAAAATGCGGTTAGCGAGTTGCTCAAATTGTTCAGTTAATTGCTTTTTGGCATCGCTGAGCAAGGCGATCTGCTCTGCGGTTGATGTTTGTAAGTGGGTATATGCGCTTTCCTGTCTCGCTAGGGCGTCATTTAGCTCCCTGTTTTTTTGTTCCGAGCTAGCTAGTGAGGCTTGAGTTTCTGAGAGCGTTTGGTTTTGCATAAGCAAACGCTCCTTAACAACGGCAAGTTCCTGCGCGTGCTCCACTACCAGCCCTTTGGCGCCGTCTCGCTGCGATATTGCACCGGCAAGCTTTGCAGCTTGTTCATCAAGCGCAAACTGCTGCGCCCCCATATTTTCTTCAAGCATGCGAATCTGGATCGCATTGCTACGCCGCGACAGCACCGTTGCGATCACTGCGCCAAGACATAAACCGACAAAGGCAATGCCAGCGACCAATACTAAAAGCGGAGTATCCATGAAAAATGATTAAGCCTTATCGTAAGAATTGAAGTATTTGCAAAGCGGCAAGTTTGTCCGCTATCGACAGCACAGTATACCGAAGTCTGACGTCAAATTGAGATAGCAGAGAACACACCTTCAGCTCGCGAAGGGGCTGAAGGCATACAAGCTTAAGCAGCTTTAAGGGGCTTTGTACTCGGAGCGACTATGCTGCCCTGCGCGACTAAAACAGCATCGCCGCCGATGCGGACTTTTAGGGAAGCGGTCGCTTTTTTAACAAATTCAACCTGCAATACACTCTGTCGCTTGGCTTTATGGCCGCGCTCTAACCAAAATGTGTGAGTACCGTCTGCCAAACCCCGTGTGTCACATAAACTGGCAACAAACGCGGGAATCGCCGCGCCAACCGGCGGACTGTCGTCATGTGCGATGTGCTCGCCAAGAATTCGCAGATGGAAGTCAGTTTGCATTGATTCGGTTTCACTGCAGTACACAAGAATTTCATTCACAGCCACGGAGGATGCGCTGCTGCGCGACCAGGCCTCTAGGCTAAAACGAGCCCGGTACACTGCATCCATCGAGCGCAAAGGCACGATCAAATACGGTGTATCACAACTGACGAAGAGGGTTTTCGCCTTAAGAGTTTCAATATCATTGGGCCCCAAACCCAAAACTTGCTGAAGCTCATTATTATCTGGCACGTAGCGATCAATTTGCGGAATGACTGACATCGATAGCTGGGTAAGTAAACGACCGTCTTTTTGGGAAAGTACCACGTCAAAAATCTTCGGCCCTTGCGAAAAATGCACGACACAATCACGTTCGCCAACGGGTAAGGCGTTGCTGTGAACTAAAGTGCGCGCCGCTGCGACAACACTATGACTGCCAACGGTGCGCTCCCCAGAGGGTGAAAAAACACGCAACTCGGCAGCGACATCACTGCCGCCGGGAAAGATAAATACGGTTTCGGGGTGATTCATTTCTTTCGCAATAAGCTGCATTTGGCACTCGTCTAAGCCAACTGCGTGAGGAAAGACCGATATTTGAGCGCCGCTGTAGGCTGCCTGAGTGAATACATCTACGGTGTGGTAAGCGTAATCCATGTAATCTCCTTATTTTTGCTGACAGCTAAAGAATAAGGCTTGAAATACGTTTAAGCACCCTTCAGCTGCCTATAACAATAGCGCGCTTTGGCAAAAAGCGCATAATTAAATTCGGAGAGATAAAAAGCAATGCCAGATAGCCTATAGCTCGCCATCTGATTTGGATTTCCAACCTACATGCTTTGCCCACAGGGGACTCGGGGAGCTTACTCTGATCGGAAATTCGCCGGTCTTTCGATCTTCAAAATACTCAGTCAGCACATCCGTGACTATCGGAAATGCCAACTCTGACCAAGGTATCTCATCTTCAGAAAACAACCTCGACTCAAGACTTTCCGGACCGATACCGTAGCCGCCATCCAAATCACCACGGTAAAAAACATACACTTGATTGATATGAGGAATATCAAACAGGCGATACAGCGTTTCACCGGTAACTTTAGCGGCAGCTTCTTCTCGAGTTTCACGCAGGGCCCCATCGAGCATGGTTTCGCCGTTTTCCATAAACCCAGCGGGTATGGTCCAATAACCCAGCCGCGGCTCAATGGCACGACGACAAAGTAAAACCTGCTGCCCAGCAATAGGTAAACAACCAACGACTACCTTGGGGTTTTGATAATGAATAATCTTGCACTGTGGACACACAAAGCGAAGACGGTCATCACCAGCCGGGATTTGTTTGACGACTTCTACGCCGCACTCACTGCAATATTTCATTACCCTCCCGACTCCAGTGTACTAGCGTAATTCGCGGTATTGGCCCGCGTGGAATACCAACGGTTTGGCACCAGGCTTGCAATCCATTTCAATTACTTTACCGACCACAATGATATGGTCGCCACCATCATAATGCGCCCAAGTCTCACATTCAAAGCTCGTTAAGGCGCCGCGTAGCACTGGGGCTCCGCTTTTTCCGATGCGATAGTGGTCGTCTAATAAATCGTGCTCGCTCTTCTTTGCATAATGATTAGACATCGCCACTTGATCACTCGCCAGCACATTCACTGTGAAGGTCCTGGATTTGTTAAACGCGTCAAGGCACTCGGAATCATTGCGCAAACTCCACAATACCAAAGCGGGGTCTAAGGACACTGAGGCGAAGGAATTCACCGTCATACCAAAGGGTTTGTAGCCTGCAGGGTTTGCCGTGATGACACAAACACCGGTGCTAAATTGGCCGAGGGCATTTCGGAATTGACGTGGATCTAGGCTCATAGCGTTTCCTGTTTTTTACTCATTATGTGGTAAGTCACCGACGGTGCCAGCGTTATTACACTCTCTTAACTGGCGCGAATTATACACGCCGGCAACCGACAAGTTCAGCCTAGAAAGCTACTCCGATTGGACTACTCGGCCCACCGCGCAAGAGACTCAGCGTCAGAGACCCGCGCGTCCACCCAGCGCTCACTGCCATCACTCTTCTTTTCTTTTTTCCAGAATGGCGCTTCGGTCTTAAGGTAATCCATAATAAATTCACAGGCGGCGAAGGCCGCGTGACGATGCATCGCTCCCACCCCAACAAACACGATCTGGGCGCCAGGCAGCAATTTGCCAACCCGATGGATGACGGTCACCGACAGCAGTGGCCAACGTGTATTCGCTCTTTCAATAATGGACTCAATACTGCGCTCTGTCATGCCAGGGTAGTGCTCTAACTCCATCGCAACGACATCGTCGCCCTCATTATAATCCCGCATCACCCCCACAAACTGAGCCACCGCACCACAGCGATTACTGCTCACCAGGGTTCGGCACTCGTCACTGACATCAAAATCTGCTTCGTGAATAAGGACGCGACTCTGCATATCAGCCTCCCGTTACCGGGGGATAAAACGCGACTTCATCACCATTCGCAATAGCATCACCGTCGTGCGCAATGGTTTGGTTGACGGCGCATAAGGTATTGTCGGCCAGTAAAGCCTGCGCCCAGTGGTCGCCCCCCTCTTTCACGAGTCGGCTTTTTAAATCAGCTACCGTGGTTGTTGAATGAAGCTCCACCGACATCTGCCCCAAACCAAGCAACTCACGGTATTTAGCAAAAAACAAAATCTTTATCATTGCGATGATTCGCCCGCGACCCAATTGCCCGAGCGGCCACCAGATTTTGTCAGTAACTTAATATCCGACACGATCATGCCCTTATCCACCGCCTTGCACATATCATAAATCGTTAAAGCCGCGACCGACACGGCGGTCAAGGCCTCCATTTCGACGCCGGTCTGTCCAGCCAATTTACAGCGAGCTAGAATATGCACCGCGCTATTGGCAGTATCCAAGGTAAAATCTACCTTTACCGACGACAACATCAAAGGATGGCACAAAGGAATCAAATCTGAACATTTTTTTGCCCCTTGAATCCCTGCAATTCTAGCAACGGCTAAGACATCACCTTTTTTATGCCCGCCCTCGGCAATTAATGACAGGGTCTCTGGAGCCATGGTGACTATACCGCTGGCCTGTGCCTCGCGCTGGGTAACCGCTTTCTCGGTTACATCCACCATCTGGGCATTACCCTTGGTATCGAAGTGCGTTAACTCATTGCTCATAAACACCTCAACCGAAGCGATGATCGGCGACAAAGGGATTTGTTTCTCGCTCGTGACCAAACGTTGATGTGGGGCCGTGGCCGGGAATAAACGTAATATCATCTCCCAGGGGCCAAAGTTTGTTCTGAATGGAATTAACCAGCGTATCAAAATCGCCTTTTGGAAAATCAGTGCGACCAATTGACCCCTGAAATAAGACATCGCCAACGATCGCAAGACGCGCCGACTCATGAAAGAATACTACGTGACCAGGGGTGTGGCCTGGGCAAAATTTAACCGCCAAGGTTTGCTTGCCGAAGGTAACGCTGTCCTCGTCCTCCAGCCACTGATCAGGTGTAAACGCCTCCGCATGCGGAAACCCCGTCATCTTGCACCATTCCGGCAGTTTATCGATCCAGAAAGCATCCTCTTTCTGTGGACCAATAATCTTTACACCATATTTTTTGCGCATAACATCCGCAGCAGCGCAGTGATCCATATGCCCGTGAGTGAGATAAATCACCTCTAAGGTGCCACCCAACTCCGCAATCGCCGCTTCAATATTTTCAATGTCGCCACCTGGGTCGAAGATAGCCGCCTTGCCAGTTTCTTCACACACCATTACAGAACAATTCTGCTGGTACGCCGTCACCGGCACAATTGTGCATTTAATCGTCATAACTCGTCGCAATTCATTCGCTAAAACGTCAATGATAAGCAGTCAGGGACCAAGTTAACAGCGCCGCGAACAATTACTCGGACAAGGACCTAACAGCTGCACGGCGGAGAGAGGAATTAAATACTATGGAGAAGAAGGTATGCGCGGAAAGGATCTGCACAAATCAAAGATAGCCGCTTACCGATCAACGGCTATAAAACCAAGTTTCACTACTTATACACTACCTGGCCACGATACATTTGACGGGTTTGCTGGCGCTCGGCGGGGACCTGGGACTGTGCCGGAAGTTCTTTATCGCGGTAAATCTTGGTTCCCCGATAGGTGACCTCCGTCGCTTGCCGAGCGTTGATGTCCTTCGCGACAGGTTTAGTGGCCGTCTCCAATTGAAATGGAATGCCGGCAAGGGACATTATTTCCACCACCGTTTTACGCGTAAAAGGATCTCGGCTACGTTTGCCAATATCGCCCAAGCTAGGGAGAAGCTGCGGATCCGCAAGCCGAATTTTTGTCCCAAACTCCGCAAAAATGCGCGCCCGCAACTGCTGTAACAGCGTTACCATTTCCGGAGAATACACCATAGAACTCCTTCTTTTACGACGAAAACTGGATACGACTAGCGGTGCTGAGCGCGCAGGTCAACATACTTGTCTGTCATGAAGCAATAAGTGTTCCACCTGTATTTTGCCCACCGAAGCGAGTACCTGAGTAAAGTTACCGCGAATTTGCGCACCAAATAAGAGCCCAAAAAAATAGCCGCACCACAATAACGCAACAGAAGAGAATCAAATTAAAAGGCCAATTGCCATTAGCACCGATTTTGGTTAGAGTAGCCGCCCTCAAAACGCGGTGCACACCTCATTTTGAAAATCGGTAAACCGCTTGTAGCAGATTCCCGAAGCAATGACATAACGAGCACGCAGGTGTGCGACCTGACGCTCGCTAAACCATCTAAAAATGTACTGTGATCGATTTTGGTGAGGTGTCCGACAAGAGTGTGTAGCAATCTTGGACGTTGGCGCTTTGCGACAACGGGGCGCAGCCCCGAGCTCTGATAAGAGCGAGTCATTGGCTGAAGGAACGAGCACCTTGTGCTCGCTAATTGGTAACACCAATTAAGGCTAACGACAAGATATTTAAGAATTGGTGAGGTGTCCGAGTGGCTGTTTCGGAGGCGTTGCCGGAGAAAGCGTCCGAAGGACGATAACGAGCACGCAGGTGTGCGACCTGACGCTCGCTAAACCATCTAAAAATGTACTGTAATCGATTTTGGTGAGGTGTCCGAGTGGCTGAAGGAGCACGCCTGGAAAGTGTGTAACGGGTCAAACTGTTCGAGGGTTCGAATCCCTCCCTCACCGCCATTAAATAAATAACCCGGCCTCGCGCCGGGTTTTTTATTTATGCTGTGTGGGTCGGTGAGAACCCTCGCCAGAGTTCGATAAATTGCGACGAGCAATTTAGACAAGCCACGCTTTTCTGTGGCGAAGCCCGCAGGGTCAAAGCAGCCCCTAGGCTGATTTGATTTATCCCTCCCTCACCGCCATTAAATAAATAACCCGGCCTCGCGCCGGGTTTTTTAT
>NZ_CAXBHN010000016.1:0-81746 GCF_963975605.1 uncultured Zhongshania sp.
AACCGGCCAAGATAGTTGTCGTCAACCGGTCATCCTAATTGTCGCCGAACAAGCGCGAGTGTATACGCGGCCTTTCCCTGGATTTCAGAGATTATCTTTCCTCCCCACGCGTTAGCATTTTTTAAATCGCTGCCGGCGCAGTGATGAATTTCATCAAAAATAACGAATACTTTATGGCTGTTGAATAAATCCCAAATATCACATTCACTTATCATGGCTTGATAAGTGAATGTGCGGCCAATCGAGCCTAGCTTGCCGTCAAGCTTTCTTCCCATCTGAGTTTCAAGTTCCTCGCGAAAGTCGTCAGAAACAATAATAGAAGGAGCAATACAGATTACTAAATCGATAAGGCCGGTGTCGAAAAGCTGCTTGGCGAGAATTGCCGCCATCAGGGTCTTCCCCGCACCTGGCGTTGCGAGGCAAAGGTAATGGGAGTGATGGTTTTTGTATTGATAAATGGCTTTAGTGATGCATTCATGCTGCCAGAGTCTAAGGTTCATTATTAAGCCTATTGGCACTTGGATATGAGGGATTCAATGGCCTTAACTCGGCCGAGCGTTTTTGAGTAGCGATTGCGGGCGTCGTTGTAGAGCTCTTGCAGGTCGTCACGTCGATTGGGTAGCTGACTACTAAGTACCTCGTATTCTTCTGCTTCGCTGATGGTGGTTAGCAGTTCAAGCTTATGTTTCTTCAGTTGTTCCTTTAGGTCATTTATATAATGATTATTGGATTTTGAACTTTTGTTGGATTCCTTGGGTGGCGTTTTGCGGTGAGGTGAGCCAATTGAGTAATTTTCCGGGTTAAAGCTGTTCGTCAGCCGATAGCGTGGCCGTCCGTTATTATCGTCTGATTCCTTTATTGCAAATCCAGCCCATATCAGTCGATCAATATTTCTTTGAATAAATTGGTGAGCCTGCTTTGTATTCAAGTTTGGGCTGCTGCCTAGCTTTAAATAGGCCTCTACTAGATCTGCTCTGCTAAACGTCAGAAATTCATGAGAGGTTAGCAGAGACAGTAGCTCGGGTTTGATTTTCAACTTAGGCATGATCGCTTGTATTTCTGAGTTAGAACGAATTTTGATCAAAAAATGATCGCCAAATGAAGCTTAGGATTCCTAAGTATACTTTAACCCAATATACTTAGACAATCTAAGCTCTCTAGGCCTATAAAGATGATTCAAAGTTGGCAAGTATCAGCCCATTACCGCAGCGTCTTCTGGAGGCGCGTACCCTTAAAGGCATTAGTCAGAAAAGATTGGGTATCCAGCTTGGGATGGAGCCGGGCTCAGCCAGCGGTCGAATGAATCACTACGAGAAAGGTCGTCACACGCCTGACTACCCGACCTTAAAGCGAATTGCTGCCGAGTTAGATGTGCCGGTTGCTTACTTTTTCTGTGAAAGAAGCGTAGTTGCTGAGCTTGTTTGTCATATTGATAAGCTGTCGGAGAAGGAGCAAACGACTTTGCTGGGCCAGATTAAACACCTAAAAGAAGAGCCATCTTCGTAGGTTGGTGAAAATGAGGCGCTATTGGTGACGCAGAACATCAGCCAATTGATGTCTTCAAAATCAAATTTCAATAATTAGGTTTGGATTGAAGTCCTCCTGCTCTGGCGTACCTGGATATCCTGCCGGGTTGCACAACACTCTTGTTTCACTCACTGAATAGTCCGCAGCATCATGCATGTGTCCGTGCACCCACAGCTGGATGTCGAAGGATCTGATAATTTCTGAAAGGTCGGACGCAAACGCTGGTGTTAAGTTATCGGTGATGAATTTGGGGTGAACGGAGTTTCTGTGAGGGGCGTGGTGCGTGATGACTACTGTTTTTCCATCCCACGGCTTCGCGAGTTCGTTTATAAGCCAGTATTTAGATCTGTTGTGTACTTTTTGAGCATCCTCTGGCGCGAAAAAATGACGTGGCTGACGATGTCCACGGGTTATTAGCCTGTGATCTACTATGCCAAATTCGGCGTGGCTCTTTGCGACTTTGGGCTGACCGAAGATATTGTAATCCGTCTATAAGGTGGTTCCCAAGAATCGAATGTCATCCACAATGTGGGTATCATTTTGCAGGAAAATAACATTGTTCGTTGTTTGGGCGAGTCTTCGCATTTCATATTCGAGGGTGTCAATGTTCTTGGTGTAATATTCGTGGTTTCCTGGAACGTACCAGACAGGGTGCTTTAAAGATGATGCCCAGTGGATACCTGCAACGCCTATGTCGATGTCGCCGGCTAAAATAATTAAGTCTGCGTCACTTGGTATAGGGTGTTCCCCGCCTTTGCCGCGATAAAACTCATGGTGACTGTCGCTGCGTATGTGTACTTTGGTCATGTTGGCACGCCTTTGGCGTGCTGCTGAATGTACTTAGTTGATTGTTAAAGCTAGTTGAAGTGGGCTTTCTCGTTGTGTACTTGATTGGTGATAATATCGGAATCACTTGCGGTTGCAATAATGATTCTAATTTAAATCCATATAAAACAATGGTTTACGGCATATTGATTGGCGTTGAAGGCGGCGTCGGGTGCGTGCTTTAGGAGGCTGAGTTACACCTTAGGTACTGTCAGTGAAGATTTCTAGGCGTCCGCAGTGGCCTTTCCTCATGTCTGCCCTAAAATGATTTTCTTACATGTCTAGGGCTGTGGGTGGCTGTATTTTCCCAGTAGGTTCTGGTCGTGGCACCAGGCAAGGAATGCTTTGCGGCAATATACTGGTGTGGTTTAGTCGGAGGCAGTAGAATTAGTGTAAAGAAGGTATCTTTACACTTTTATGTTGGTTCCTAAATTTTAGGTGCCCAAAAGTGGCAAATATTTGACTTAACTTTACAGTATTTTGGTTTTTTTGAAGGATATGCATTGATACAAGTATGTTGGCGCTTTTTCCAGCCACCTTATGCGAACTACCATTCTAGCCAGCGCTTATTTTTTTCGATGTCATTGTGGTAATCACGCAGCGGAACGCCCTATTAAAGATAGGGCGTTTTTGTTGGGACTTAATGCTCGGTAGGCCGCTAATACCTTGCAGACCGCAGGGGCTTTGAGTAATGTTGTTTGCAATTAAATGTTTAAGGTATGCGTGTCACTCGCGCTACTGTCCCTCTAACAACATGTGAATGTTTCTGTGAATGTAGTTTTAATTTCCAGCCCTAGCGCCTTGAGTGACGCGATTTGCAGCCAGCTAGGTTCGCGGGGGCGTCCCTTCGCGCACGTTTCGGTCGACGACTTGCAGGCATTTGATACCGCGTTGCTGCGAAATTCAATAGTCATTGATAGCGATGCGCTGGTGTCTTTTCAGCTTAGCGATGGTGTGGCCGAAGCAGATCATGCTCGCTTGCTAGATGCGCGCAGAAAAGTACTTCAATCCTGTCTGGCAATGGATGTCCCCTACGTGTTTCTCAGTGATGGCAGAGTTTTTGATGGCTTTACTGAGCGGCAACATGAATACGTCGAGAGCGATCAGAAAAATGCGGGCAGTGTTGCGGGAAAGCAGTTAGCTGAGTATGAGAGTTTAGTTGCCGACGTCGCTGGGCAAGGCTTGGTGTTAAGGACCGGGCCATTAATTGCGGCGCAAGAAGGTAATTTTCTGGGCGATTGTTTGGTCACGATGCGTGGCGGTAGCGTTTTGACCTTGAATGATTCTGTGACGAGCTGCCCGACCCCGGTCTCAGATCTGGCGCGAGTAGTGTCTGGCATTGTCGACCAATTAAGTTGTGGCGCCTCATGTCGTGGTGTCTATCATTACAATAGCAGCGGTTCAGCTAGCGCCTATGAGTTTGCCGAAGTGGTCTGCGCATTTGCTTCTCAGTTTGTTGCGCCGGTCGCGGATATTGCCGCAGACGATGAGGGTATCACCTGGCGGCCTGATGCACCGGTATTGTCTTGCAATCAAATTTTGCAGGATTTTGGCATTAAGCAATTGCCGTGGCGGGCTTATCTGCCCCGGATGGTGAGAGCAATTTGTGAGGAGGTCACCAAATGAGTAGTGACAACGGTTTTGTAGCACTGGCGGTGGCTGTTCTTACCGTATCCGACACGCGTAATGAAGATAGCGACACGTCCGGCCGATTTTTAGTTGAAGCTCTGACGGCAGCAGGCCATGAGCTGGCCGCAAAGCAAATAGTTAAAGACGATATTTATCAAATTCGCGCGGTGATGTCCGAGTGGATATACCGCTCTGATATACAGGCGGTATTGGTAACTGGCGGCACTGGTTTTTCTGGTCGGGACTCTACCCCTGAGGCGGTGTCGGTCTTATTCGATAAGCAGATTGACGGTTTTGGTGAAGTCTTCCGCGCGCTGTCTTTACAAGAGATCGGCTCCTCGACTATTCAGTCGCGGGCGTTGGCAGGTTTGGCGAATAACACCGTTATTTTTTGTGTTCCCGGATCTACCGGTGCGTGTAAGACCGCGTGGCAGGGCCTTATTAGTGAGCAGCTTGATAGCCGGCACCGTCCCTGCAATTTTGTTGGGGTGTTAAAAACTCGTCGCGATTCAAGGGCTTGATTGTGGGGTTGCGCTCGGTTGACGACACTTTGCACCATCTTTTGGCGGACGCACAAAAATGGTGCTCTGAGGATCGGCTTTTAGCCCAATGCTTGGGCGCAGTGTTAGCAGACGATGTGTATGCAGAAAGCAATGTTCCGCCAGCTGATAATAGTGCTATGGATGGCTATGCGCTGCGTCATGTTGATCTAATTTTAGGCAAGCCAATACCGCTAAGTCAGCGAATCCCTGCTGGGGCGATTGGCGAACCATTAAAGCTGGGTACTGCGGCCAGAATTTTTACTGGTGCGTTTATTCCGGCCGGTGCCGATACCGTGATTGCGCAGGAGGACTGCGAGCAAGTTGACGGCTTTGTAACAGTGAATGCCGCGGCGAGCAAAGGCCAGCATATTCGCCCCTGTGGACAAGACATTGCCTCAGGGCAGTTGTTGTTAAAAGCTGGCCATCGACTTCAGGCCGCGGACTTAGGTTTGCTGGCTTCACTGGGTGTGTCTCAGCTCCGTGTCAGTTCGACGATCCGAGTCGCGTTAATGTCCACCGGTGACGAATTGTGTGAACCGGGTGAGTCACTGGCGCCAGGGCAAATCTATAACTCTAATCGGCCGATGCTTGCGGCAATGATTCGCGCCTTAGGTTGTGAGCTTGTGGATCTGGGTATTGTGGCTGACGATCCCGCTACTACTAGGGCCGCATTGATTAAGGCCCGCGATAGTGCAGACGTGGTGATAAGTAGCGGCGGTGTGTCCGTGGGCGAAGAGGATCATGTCAAGGCACAGGTTGAAGCGTTGGGCTCGCTGCAGCTTTGGAAGCTGGCAATAAAACCGGGTAAACCGCTGGCATATGGCCGCTTGGCGAATGTGCCATTTTTTGGCCTGCCTGGAAATCCCGTCTCTAGCTTTGTGACATTTTGCCTGCTGGTCAGGCCGTATTTGTTGGCGATGCAGGGTTTGACCGAAACGACTGCGCCGCAATGGCCTGCGCAGGCCAATTTTGACTGGCCTAAGGCGGGCAGCCGTCAAGAGTATCTCCGCGCTAGAGTGACGCCCGGTGATAGTGGTCTTCAGGTCGATATTCATCCGCAGCAGAGTTCCGGCGCGTTAACGTCAGTGTCATGGTGCAATGCTTTAGCGGTGATTCCGGTTGGTCGTACTTTGCAGCGAGGTGATCGCGTCGAGGTGATTTTTCTGCGGGATTTAACGTAGCTGTACTAGCGGGCCTGCAGTGAAATGGTTTCACCGCAGGCCTTCAGAATGTTAAGCAGTATAGCGCTTAAACACTAAGCTGGCGTTTGTGCCGCCAAAGCCAAAGCTATTGGACATAACGGTATTTAGCGTCACGTTTTCTTGCTTTTTCAGCACGATCGGTACGCCTGCCGCTTCGTCGTCCAGGGTTTCGATGTTGGCAGACGCGGCAATAAAGTTATGTTTCATCATAAGTAATGAGAAGATCGCTTCCTGAACGCCGGTCGCGCCCAGTGAATGACCGGCCAGCGACTTGGTTGAGCCAATGGCAGGAATCTTTTTTCCTTCGTAAGCTTGTTTTACCGCTTTCAGCTCCTGCATATCGCCAGCGGGCGTTGAAGTGCCGTGCGAGTTGATATAGTCAACGTCACTATCTACTGTCATTAATGCTTGGTGCATACAGCGCGCTGCGCCTTCGCCGCTCGGCGCGACCATGTCGTAGCCGTCAGAGGTTGCGCCATAGCCAACTAGCTCGCCGTAAATTTTCGCACCGCGTGCTTTGGCGTGCTCGAGCTCTTCAAGTACGACCATGCCTGCGCCGCCCGCAATAACAAAGCCGTCGCGGTTTGCATCGTAGGGGCGTGAAGCGCTTTCGGGGGTGTCGTTGTACTTAGTCGACAATGCACCCATCGCGTCAAACAGGCAGCTCAGTGACCAATGTTCTTCTTCGCCACCGCCAGCAAATATGATGTCTTGCTTGCCTAGCTGGATAAGCTCCATCGCGTTGCCAATACAGTGTGCACTGGTGGCGCAGGCGGATGAAATTGAGTAGTTCACACCTTTAATTTTGAATGGTGTTGCTAGACAGGCCGACACGGTGCTGCCCATGGTTTGCGTGACACGATAGGGCCCAATGCGCTTCACTCCGCGCTCGCGCAGAGTGTCGGCAGAATCAATTAAATTCTCTGATGAGGCGCCGCCGGAGCCAGCGATAATGCCGGTGCGAACATTGCTGACATCGTGCTCTTCTAAGCCTGAATCGGCGATAGCTTCCTGCATTGAAAGGAAGGCGTAGGCCGCGGCATCACCCATAAACCGAAATTGCTTGCGGTCGATGAGAGATTTCAGGTCTAGGTTTTTGATGGAGCCAGAAACGTGGCTGCGAAAACCCATTTCTTTATAGGTTTCGTTGAACGCAATACCTGACTTGCCTTCCTGTAGTGAGCTCAATACTTCGGCTAGATTGTTACCGATGCTCGAAACAATCCCCATGCCAGTGACGACAACACGTTTCATCGAATACCTCGTCTTATATCGTGTGATGAATTTGTTAGATTAAATGTTTATGGATGCTACTCGAAGCTAGCGTCGTCTTTAAACAAGCCGACGCGTAAGTCTTTTGCGGTGTATATCACTTTACCGTCAACAGCAACTTCGCCATCGGCAATGCCGAGGACCAGTTTTCGCTCGATCAAGCGTTTGTAGTTAAGTGTGTAGGTGACCAGCTTGGCGTCCGGTAGAATTTGTCCGGTGAATTTAACTTCACCAGCACCTAGCGCGCGGCCTTTACCACTATTGCCACGCCAGCCTAAGTAGAAACCAACCAGCTGCCACATGGCGTCAAGTCCAAGGCAGCCAGGCATAACAGGGTCGCCGACAAAGTGGCAGTCGAAAAACCATAAATCCGGATTTATATCTAGCTCGGCGACCAGTATACCCTTGCCGTAGGTGCCGCCCTCGGTACTAATGTTTGTGATACGATCCACCATCAACATATTGTTAACGGGGAGCTTCGGGTTGCCGGGGCCAAAAAGCGTGCCGTTCCCGCAGTCGATGAGTTCTTGTTTGGTAAAGCTATTTTGATGAATTAAAGACATGAGGCAAAATTATCAGCTTGAAAATGTTGCGGCCATCTTAGCACGAAGGATTTCGATGGCACATAAAAATGTCAACATTGGCGCGAACATTGCTGTCATACCCCTGTCATGATTAGTCAGTAAAAGAGCGGTTCTTGCTAAGTAAAGGCGCTACATGGAAAATAGCGGCCAGTTTACATGCAGTTAAAAGGAGCCGGCCCAACGTCCGGAAGGTGTTAAAGGAAATATTATGATTAGAAAATGTCTGTTCCCCGTTGCAGGTTATGGTACGCGCTTTCTACCTGCTACTAAATCAATGCCTAAAGAAATGTTGCCCATAGTGAATAAGCCTTTGGTGCAATATGGTGTTGAAGAAGCCATTGATGCTGGCTTGAAAGAAATTGCCTTGGTGACTGGCCGCGGTAAGCGGGCCATTGCCGACCACTTCGATATTAGCTATGAGTTAGAAAACCAGATCGCTGGTACCAGCAAAGAGCGTTACCTGGATTGCATTCGTAATGTGCTTGAGCAGGGCACGTTTATGATGACGCGCCAGCGTCAGATGAAGGGCTTGGGTCACGCGATTTTGACGGGTGAGTGCCTGATCGGTGACGAAGCCTTTGGTGTAATCTTGTCTGATGATTTATGTCTTAATCATGACGACGAAGGTGTCATGGCGCAGATGGTAAAACTGTATAACCAATTCCGCTGTAGCATCGTCGCTATTCAAGAAGTACCGATGGAAGACATTGAGAAATACGGTGTTATCGCTGGCGAAGAAATGGGCGACGGCTTGTATCGCGTCAGCACAATGGTTGAGAAGCCTAAGCCGGAGGACGCCCCAACCAATATGGCGGTCATTGGCCGTTATATCCTTACACCTGATATTTTCGATATTTTACGCAATACTCCGCCGGGCAAAAATGGTGAAGTGCAGTTGACGGATGCGTTGATGACGCAGGCGCAAAACGGTTGTGTCTTGGCATATAAATTCCGCGGCAAGCGTTTCGACTGTGGCAGTGTGCCTGGTTTCATTGAAGCGACTAACTATGTTTATGAAAATATTTATGCCGAGGGTTCCGCGTGAGTAGTAGCGAAATAACGTGTTTTAAAGCGTATGACGTCCGCGGTCGTATTCCTGATCAGTTAAATGAAGATATCGCCTATCGCATAGGCCGCGCTTTTGCTGAAGTTATCCAGCCAAAGAAAGTTGTGGTGGGGCATGATATTCGTCTTAGTAGCGAGGCAATTAAGGCTGCGCTGACAAATGGTTTGCTGGATGCTGGCGTCGATGTCTATGACATTGGCTTGTGTGGCACCGAGGAAATTTATTTTGCGACGGCGCATGCCGGTATGGATGGCGGTATTGCGGTTACCGCTAGCCATAACCCTAAAGACTACAACGGCATGAAGTTTGTGCGTGAAGAGTCTAAGCCAATCAGCGGCGACACCGGCCTGTTTGATATTAAAAAGCTCGCTGAGAAAAATGAATTCGCTACCCCAGAAAAACGCGGCACATTACAGCCTTTAGATACGTCAGCAGCTTATGTTGAGCATTTGCTTGGTTACGTAGATGTCGCCTCGCTAAAGCCATTAAAAGTTGTAGTGAATGCCGGTAATGGTGGTGCTGGGCGTGTTGTGGACTTATTGGAGAAGCATCTGCCCTTCGAATTTATTCGTGTGCATCACGAGGCTGATGGCAACTTCCCGAATGGTGTGCCAAACCCGCTATTGGTGGAAAATCGCCAGCCAAGTATTGATGCGATTAAAGCACACGGCGCTGATTTAGGCGTTGCATGGGATGGTGATTTTGATCGCTGTTTCTTCTTTGACGAGACCGGTGACTTTATAGAAGGCTATTACGTTGTTGGCTTGTTGGCCGAAGCGTTTTTGCTGAAAAATCCGGGTGCGAATATTGTTCATGATCCGCGTTTAACCTGGAATACCATCGCCATTGTCGAAGAGGCAGGCGGCAAAGCGGTGCAGTGTAAAACGGGTCACGCTTTTATCAAAGAGCGTATGCGCATTGAGAATGCCGTCTACGGTGGCGAGATGAGTGCGCATCATTATTTCCGTGATTTTGCTTATTGCGACAGCGGAATGATTCCGTGGTTGCTGGTGACTCAATTGATGTCGGTGAAGTCGGCGAGCTTGTCTTCGCTGGTTGAGGAGCGCGTTGCGCTATTCCCCTGCAGTGGTGAAATCAATCGCGAAGTTGAGGATGCAAAAGCGGTTATTGCACTGATCGAAGAGAAATATAAACCCAGTGCGGCGGCGGTGGATTTCACTGACGGCTTGAGTATGAGTTTTGAGGGCTGGCGCTTTAATGTTCGGATGTCTAACACTGAGCCTGTTGTGCGTTTGAATGTGGAAAGTGATGGTGACTTTGCTTTGATGGAAGCCAAGACCGCTGAGCTGTTAGCTATGTTGTAATACTGGTATTGTACAGACATAAAAAAAGCGCCGTTAGGCGCTTTTTTTATGTCTGTCTTTTTAGGTTTTTTGCGCTTCTTGATACCGCGCTATTAATTGTGCCGTTGAGCTATCCAAGGAGCTGACGTCGTCCCCTGACAGTGCACCCATTAGGGTCTGGCTTATTTGCTTGCCGAGTTCCACGCCCCACTGATCAAAGGGGTTAATGCCCCAAACAAAGCTGGCGGTGAACAAGCGGTACTCATATAGCGCAATTAAGGCGCCCAGCGCGCTTGCGTCCAACTGTCTCATTAATATGGTGGTGCTTGGGCGATTACCTAACATGGCCTTGTGCTGTGCTAATTGCGTGGCCTCCTCGGGTCCTGTGCCATTGTTGATCAGCGTTTGTTTGATGTCTGCAGCGCTCTGGCCTTGCATGAGTACTAGGCTTTGACTGAAACAGTTGGCAATAAGATTTTGATGCTGTTCGCCAACAGGATTGTAAGAGCGAAGGCTGGCAATAAAGTCGCAGGGGATGGTGTCGCTACCCTGGTGTAGCAGCTGGTGAAACGAGTGCTGACCATTGGTACCCTCGGTTCCCCAAATGACACCGCCTGTGCCGTACTTAAGTACCTCACCATCTCGACTTACTGATTTGCCTGCACTTTCCATAAATAATTGCTGGAGATAAATCGGCAATAATTTTAGATGGTGCTCATAGGGTAATACGGCTTGTGAGCTGATGCCCCATGCGTTGCGGTACCAAACATCCAGAAGGCCGAGAATAACAGGAACGTTATCTTCTAGTGGCGTGTGTTCAACGTGAAGGTCTATTGCATGGCCGCCTTGCAATATGGCGCGGAAATTATCCATGCCGAAGCATAGCGCCACTGCTAAGCCGAAGCTTGACCAAAGGGAAAAGCGGCCGCCTACCCATTCCGGGGTGCAAAGTATCAGCTCTTCTTTGATGCCGAAGTTTTTGGCAGCGCTAGGTTTTGAGGTTACGGCGACAAAGTGCTGGTCGACATTTTTGCAATTCAGTGTGGAGGATAGCCAGGCGCGGGCGGCATTGGCGTTGCTTCGTGTTTCTTGGGTGCCAAAGGATTTGGATGCCACAATAAATAGAGTGGTTTCCGCGGGTACTGTCGCTAAAATTTCGGTGATGACGCTGGGGTCTATATTGGCGGCAAAATGGGCATTGAGAATACCGTCGCCTTGATTTGCAAGGGCGTCGCATACTAATCGGGGGCCGAAGTCAGAGCCGCCGATGCCTATATTGACCACGTCGGTGAATGCCTTGCCGGTGGCGCCAGTCAGTTCGCCGCTGTGCACGGCGGCGACGAGTTTCGCCATGCTGCTATACATTTCATTAATAGCGTGGTCGCTGCTTTTGCCGTCGACCGCCCAGCGGCGCAAGCTGGGGTAGTTTGTTGCCCGATCCTCGGTGTTGTTGAGGTGGGCTCCGGCCCTTAAGGCGGCGAATTGCTCTGGTACACCGGTGTCCCGCGCCAAGGTGCAGAGCGTGGCAAGGATGTCTTTGTCGATATGTTGCTTTGAGTAATCAACAAATAAGGGGCCAACGTCGGCGCTATAACGCGCTGCGCGGTCGGTATCTTCTTGGAAGCGTTGACTTAACGAGGTTGTGATACTGTTTTGAGCAATGTTTTGTAGAGTTGATCTGATCTCGGCGTCGTAGCGCGATCTGGCTCCGTGTTGTGGCGTGGTGCTCACAGCATTTCCTTTTAAATATCCGTTTAGTGGGGCCGGCCTCTCCATACCGGCAAAGCCACTAAATTGTAGCGGTTTCGGGCATGAATTGTAATCCGCTGAGGCCTTTAGCTACGTCTTGAAAGGGCGATAGTGGTGAGTTTTTCCAGCGCGCGGCGATAGGGTGAGTCGTTAATCGGCGCTAGTGCTGCTAATGCGGCTTCGGTATAGCGTTCTGCTGCTGCCCGGCAGTAGGCAAGAGCGCCACAAGAGGTGACGGCTTCGACGATCTCGTCGAGTTGTTCCGCAGTCTTATTGCTAATGGCATTGTGAACCAGTGCTTGCTGTTGTTCGTTACCATGTTGCAACACGTAAATTAGCGGCAGGGTGGGTTTGCCCTCGGCGAGGTCGTCGCCGATATTTTTGCCCGTTTCTTCTGGGTCGCCTTCATAGTCGAGAATGTCGTCGATGAGCTGGAAGGCGATGCCGAGATTTAAGCCGTAATCATAAAGTGCGCTTTGATGTTGGCCTTTTTGGCTAATGATCGCAGCGCCACCGCAGGCGGCGCCAAATAGCACGGCGGTTTTGCAGCGAATAACGTCAAAGTAGGTTGCTTCGCTGGTGTCTGCATTGCCTGCGCGACTAAGTTGTAAGACTTCGCCCTCGGCGACGGTGTTAGTTGTGCCGGAAAGTAAGCCCATCAGCGGTAGGCTGCCGATCTCAACCAGAATCTGAAAAGCCCGTGAGTACAGAAAGTCACCGACCAGGACGCTGGGGGCGTTGCCCCAGTTGGCATTGGCGGTAGGGCGCCCGCGACGCAGAGCAGAGATGTCGACAACGTCATCGTGCAGCAGGGTGGCGGTGTGAATAAACTCAATGACCGCCGCTAAGTGCATGTGTCGCTGTTCAATATTACCAATGGCGCCAGCGCAGAGCAGTGTGAGCAAGGGGCGCAGCCGCTTTCCTCCCGCATCGACGATATAGTGGCCGATGTTTTCTACGAGGGGCACGTTGGAGTGCAGTTGTTCGATGATAAATTCGTTGACCGCGGCAAATTCGCTGTCAACGATCTGGCGGATCTGTTGCATGGTTACGACGATACGTCTGGCGGAGTCGGTTGGCATCGTATGAGCGCAGCTGCGAGCTGTCAAGGTTTCTGCATTAAAGGGTTTTAGGGGTGTTGTTTATTTTTGCGATACTGCGTACAATTCGCGCCCCTGAAAGCAAAACCGTGCGGCCCCTTAATGGTTAAGTGGTGGTGACGGTGCCTGGACTTGTCCCGGCGTGATGCACTTAGTGTAAAGCGCTCGGCCGAAACAAATTATTGCAAGCAGGCTCTTGGAGATTATGCCCATGTACGCAGTTATTGAAAGTGGTGGTAAGCAACACCGTGTGATTGAGGGTGAAACCCTCAAGCTGGAAAAAATTGAAGTTGCCACTGGCGAAAGCGTAACCTTCGACAAAGTGTTGATGGTTAAGGCCGGTGAAGAATTGAAGATTGGCGCACCTTACGTTGAAGGTGGCAAAGTGACTGCGGAAGTTATTTCGCAAGGTCGTCACGCCAAGGTGAAAATTGTTAAGTTTCGCCGTCGGAAGCACAGCATGAAACAAGCTGGTCACCGTCAGTGGTTCACCGAAGTGAAAATCACTGGTATCAGTGCTTAAGGAATTAGGAGAGACTCATGGCTCACAAGAAAGCTGGTGGTAGTACTCGTAACGGACGCGACTCGCAGAGTAAGCGTCTAGGTGTAAAACGTTTTGGTGGTCAAACTGTTAGCGCGGGCAGCATTATTGTTCGTCAGCGCGGCACTCGCTTTCACGCTGGTGAAAACGTAGGTTGCGGCACCGACCACACTTTGTTTGCAAAGGCAGACGGCGTGGTGAAGTTTGAAGTTAAAGGTCCAAAGAGTCGCAAGTATATTAGTATTGTTGCGGCCTAAGCCCTCTTCGTGACGTTTAAAGCCTCGTCTGTTGACGGGGCTTTTTTGTTTCTGTAGATAGGTTTTAAGCATATTCCTTTTGTAGGTTGGCATAGTCATGAAGTTTGTTGATGAGGCGGTAATCAGGGTTGAGGCGGGGCGAGGTGGCAATGGCTGCATGAGCTTTCGCCGCGAGAAATTTATCCCCTGGGGTGGTCCGGATGGCGGTGATGGTGGCGATGGTGGCAGCGTCATTTTGCGCGCTGAGGCGTCAATGAACACCTTGGTTGATTTTCGTTTTGTTAAAGCATACAACGCCAGGGTTGGTGAGCCGGGTCGCGGCGCTAATTGTCGCGGTAAAAGTGCAGAAGATTTAATTTTGAATGTGCCGGTGGGCACTACCGTTGTCGATGAGGACACCCAAGAGGTGCTCGGCGACTTAGTGGCGGCTGGCGATCTTTTGAAGGTTGTTCAGGGTGGTTTTCACGGCTTGGGTAATACGCGGTTTAAGTCGAGTACTAACCGGTCGCCGAGGCAGTTTACCCGCGGCAGTGATGGTGAAATCCGAAACCTGCGTTTAGAGCTTAAAGTTTTGGCTGATGTTGGTCTGCTGGGTATGCCAAACGCGGGCAAATCCACCTTTATTCGCGCCGTGTCGGCGGCCAAGCCCAAGGTGGCGGATTATCCGTTTACGACCTTGGTGCCCAATTTGGGCGTGGTGCGGGTGCAGCAGCATCGCAGTTTTGTTTTGGCCGATATTCCGGGCCTGGTTGAGGGGGCGTCAGATGGCGCTGGGCTTGGCATTAGGTTTCTTAAACACTTAACCCGCACTCGTTTGCTTTTGCACTTGGTGGATATGGCGCCCTATGATGGTGTTACGCCGCAGGAGTCGGTTGCGATTATCTCTAAGGAGTTGTCGCGCTTTAGTCCGACCCTGGCCGGGCGCGAGCGCTGGTTGGTATTGAATAAGCTCGATATGCTGCCGGATGATGAGCGCGATGCGCGCTGCCAGGAAGTGGTTGATGCGCTGGGTTGGGCTGGGCCGGTTTATCGCGTGTCAGCCTTGACGGGCGAGAATACTAAGGCGCTGTGTCAGGATGTATTGCAGTTTGTCGAAGAGCAGGCTGAATTGCTGGCTACCGACGCTGAGGCTGCCGAGCGTGAGCGAGATATACAGGATGCCATGCAGGCTGAGGCGCGCGAGCGTATTCAGGCGCTGGCGGATCAGCGCCGCTCAGAGCGCCGTGCCGCTGGTGATGACGAAGACTATGATGACGACGATGAAGATGATGATCACGATGTTGAAGTTATCTATCGTCCTTGAGGTGCTGTGATCTTGTCTGAGAATAGGCGGGCGCTAAAAACGTGTAAGCGTGTGGTGGTCAAAATTGGCTCGGCACTGCTTACCAATGATGGTCGCGGTCTTTATGCCGAAGGCCTCGACGCTTGGGTTTCGCAGTTGGCGGCGCTCAGGGCGTCTGGTCGTGAAGTGGTTTTGGTTTCGTCGGGTGCTGTTGCCGAGGGTATGACGCGTTTGGGTTGGCGTGAGCGCCCCGATAATTTGCATAAATTGCAGGCTGCGGCGGCCGTTGGGCAGATGGGTTTGGTGCACGCCTACGAAACGCGATTTCGTACCCACGGTTTGCAAACTGCACAAATCTTGCTGGGGCACGATGATATTTCTGCGCGTGATCGTTATTTGAACGCGCGCAGCACCTTGCTCACCTTGCTGGATTTAGGTGTGGTGCCAGTTGTTAATGAAAACGATACGGTTGTCACCGACGAGATTCGCTTTGGTGACAACGATACCCTGGCTGCACTCGTTGCGAATTTAATTGACGCCGATACCTTGGTTATATTGACGGATCAGCGCGGCTTGTTCGAAGAGGATCCCCGCTCAAATCCGAATGCGAAGTTAATTTCTGAGGCTTCAGTAGAAGATCGCTCGCTAGATGTAATGGTGGGTGGTGCGGCTGGTTTGCTGGGGCGCGGAGGTATGCTAACCAAGCTGCGCGCGGCACGGTTGGCATCTCGCTCCGGGGCGAATACCGTTATCGTGGGCGGTCGCGAAGATCGGGTGTTGGATCGTATTTTTGAGGCGGAAGACTTAGGTACATTATTGCTATCAAAAGAGCCGCCGATTACAGCGCGTAAAAAATGGCTGGCGGGGCAGTTGCAGTTGCGGGGTTCGGTGCAGATTGATGATGGTGCTGTGCGCGTATTGCGTCAGCAGGGGCGTAGCTTATTACCCGTGGGGGTAGTGGCGGTGACTGGGCAATTTTCCCGTGGTGACCTTGTTAAGTGCGTTGATGGTCAGGGAAATGAGGTGGCGCGCGGTTTGGTGAACTACTGTGCTGATGATGCGCGACGCTTAGCTGGTAAGTCGAGTGGCAAGATCGTTGAGTTGTTGGGCTTTGTTGGTGAGCCCGAGTTGATTCACCGCGATAACTTGGTGGTGAGTGGCTGATTGGTCAATGGTAAATAGCATGCAATAAAAAACCCGCTCAAGGCGGGTTTTTTATTGGCAAAACAAAAGCAGTTAATTACGCAGTAGCGCCCATTGCTTTAATTTTGCTGTTCAAGCGGCTCTTGTGACGAGCTGCTTTGTTTTTGTGAAGAATGCCTTTATCGGCCATGCGGTCGATAACGGAAACTGCAGATACGTACGCAGTCTTTGCCGCTTCTTGATCGCCAGACGCGATAGCAGCCAGTACTTTCTTCAGGTATGTACGTACCATTGAGCGCAGGCTGGCGTTATGCGTACGACTTTTTTCCGCCTGGCGTGCGCGTTTTTTAGCTTGTGGAGAATTCGCCACCCTTATAACTCCTTGAAACCTAGTGCTGAAAATTTAGGCCGGGAATTATTCGCGTTTGGCGAGCCATTGTCAAGCCCTGCTAGCGCTATGCGGCTAATTATTTGTTTATAAAAACCGCTCGGCGGCGATCATTCCCCAGCAGCTTATGCAAAGTAGCAGGCTTAGCATGACGGCAGCGGAGCCAATGTCCTTTGCTTGGCCTGACAGGGGATGGTGATCGGTGCTAATGCGGTCGACCACTGCCTCAATCGCGGAGTTGATAAGCTCAACGATAACGACAATCACCACGGTGGCAATTAAAATCGAGCGCTGGCTGGCGTTAGTGCCTAGCCAGAGCGCGGCAGGCAGCATGATGAGCGCGAGCGTGCTTTCCTGTCGAAAAGCTTCTTCGTGCCGCCAGGCTGCTCGCAACCCCTTGAGCGAATATTTTGAAGCGTCCAGAATGCGGGCGGGGCCGGTGCGGCCTGGTTTATTCATCATAATGGTTTGTAAGTCTCCGCGTTGGCTGCGAATGATCAGGGCGATTCTTCTGGTCGGTGGGGCAATACTCGGCTAACCGCCGTTGGCAAACAGTGTACAATGCGGCACTTTACGCCGTGTAATATTAAGCGCGGGAACCGCATTGAAATGTAGCAATAGTGTAATGCAATCAGATGACAATTGAGAGACAGTTGCTTTATCCACGACACTGGCCGGTTTGGCTTGGTATCGCCATGCTGTGGCTGCTTGCCCACTTACCGCGGCGCCTTAGCTATGCTTTGGGCGCGGGAATTGGCAATGTATTCTATTATTTTGCGAAAAGACGTCGTCATATTTGTGAGGTAAATTTGCAGCTTTGCTTTCCTGAGTTGAGCGAGGCGGAATACCGCTTATTAGTCAAAAAGACCATGCGCAATCAGGGTGTGGGGCTAATGGAAACGCTGCGGGTGTGGTTTATTGCGCCTGAAAACCTCGGTGTAGAATTTGAGCTTTTAGGTAAGGAACATCTTGAGGTTGAAGAGGGCGGAAGTGGGATTATTGTCATTGGCACCCATTTCACCACGCTCGATGTCTGCGGCACATTAATTGGTTTGCAGTACCCTTCAGACTCGTTTTACCGCAAACATAAAAATCCCGTATTTGAATATATTCTGAGCCGATCCCGCGGCCGCTATGGCGAGCCTATTCACAGGCGTGACATAAAGCGCGCGCTAAAGCGACTTCGCGAGGGGCGGCGCTTGTACTATTTGCCCGATCAGGATTACGGTCGAAAGTCTGCTGAATTTGTGCCTTTTTTTGGTATTGCCACTGCGACCACTATTGGCACGAGCACGCTGGCGAAGGGCGGGCGGGCGAGGGTGGTTTACGCTAAGCAGCAGCGACTCGATAGTGGCCGCCGTTATCGTGTTGAAATAATTCCTATGGATAATTTCCCCAGTGGAGATCCCGCCGCCGACGCGCAAGCGATTAATGCCATCCTTGAAGAAAATATTCGCATGGTGCCTGAGCAATACATGTGGGTGCATCGTCGTTTCAAAACGCGACCTGAGGGCGAGGCTGGATTTTACGAATGAGCGTTCGTCGCATATGGCTTATTACCGATGGCCGACTGGGGCATCTCAACCAATTGCGCGGCTTGCTTGCGCGGGTGCAAGAAAAAGCCGAGCTTGAGGTACATTGGTTTGATTTGACATCGAAGTCCTTTCGCTTTGTCGGGCGCAAGGGCCTGTTGGCTCAGTTTGATGCGGAAATCAAACCGGATTGGGTGCTTGCCGCCGGCAGTAAAACCCATATCCCGATGTTGTGGTGTAAGTGGGTTTTGGGTGCTAAGGCATTTCTATTGATGCGCCCCTCGCTGCCCCTAGGTTTGTTTGATGCTGTGTGTATGCCCTACCACGATTCACCGCCTAAGCGAGATTCAGTGCTGGGCACCTACGGTGTGATCAACCATATTGTTCCGCGTTATGAGGGTCGAAATAAAAGTCAGGGGCTCATGCTGTTGGGCGGAATAAATACCCATTATCAATGGGATAATGTGGGCATTGTGAAGCAGCTTCAGCGCATTGCAGAAGCTGCGCCGGAAATGGAGTGGCTGGTGTCAGATTCGCCTCGAACGCCGCACGATCTATTGGATGAATTGGCGGCGTTGTCCTTGGCAAATATTAACATTTTGCCCTATTCCGACACTGGGCCGGGTTGGTTGCCGAAAATATTACAAGACGTCGGGCAGGTCTGGGTGAGCTGTGACAGTGTCTCAATGGTGTATGAGAGTGTAAGTTCGGGTGCACCGACGGGGCTGCTTGAACTCTTGCCGCTGCGAGATTCTCGGGTTGTGAAAAGTATGACCCAGCTTGCTAGCAGTGGCTTGGCTACGACGTTCAGTGCGGCAGATTTGGCGGGGCCATTGCCGCCAGCTGTTCGCCCTCTATGGGAGGCCGACAGGGTTGCAGATTGGTGGTTACAGATTGATCGTGGCGGCGAAGATAATGACCGCGTTAATTGATTACTTTTTGGATTGTGCATGTCCGACGCAGAGAGCATAAAAATCAGCGAGACTAGACCGCTTAAAATCGTGCAGGTTTTGCCCGCTTTAAATTCAGGCGGCGTAGAGCGTGGTACGGTTGAGCTCGCGCGCGAGCTGGTGCGCGGTGGTCACACGTCGGTCGTCATTTCCTTTGGCGGCCGTATGGTCGACGGTCTAGTCGCTGAAGGCAGTGAGCATATTACGTTTCCGGTGCACCGGAAATCGCTGTGGTCATTGCTGCAAGTTCGCCCTATGCGAAGATTGCTTGAATTATTAAAGCCGGATGTCGTCCACGTGCGCTCGCGGGCGCCGGCATGGATTGTTTGGTTGGCGTGGCGAAAAATGGATCCGGCAACTCGGCCGCGTTTGGTGAGCACATTTCACGGCATGTATTCAGTCAATTTTTACAGCGCGGTTATGGCGCGAGCGGAGCATCTCATCGCGATTTCGGACTGCGTAAAAAAATATATTATTGATAATTACAAGGCGGATGAAAGTCGAATTACCCTTATTCCCCGCGGTTTAGATCCTGCTGTCTTTAATCACGATGCGTGCACGCCTGCTTGGAAAAAAGAACTATTTGAGCAATACCCGCAATTGCAGGGCAAGCACATTATTTTAATGCCCGGACGCTTAACGCGCTGGAAGGGCCAGGAAGCATTTTTGGAAATGATGTCACGCTTGGTGCGACTCCGTCAGGATTGCCATGGTGTTGTGGTGGGCGATGCTGAGCCCGGTAAGCAGCATTACTTCGATGAATTACTCGCCATGCGGTCGTCGTTGAATCTAGATAACGCGGTGACCTTTGTCGGTCATCGCAGCGATATTGCGCAGTTCTATGGCTTGGCGTCAGTGACCTGTCATATGTCTAACAAGGAAGAACCTTTTGGCCGCACCGTGCCGGAATCATTGGCAAGTGGCACACCGGTGGTCGCTTACGATCGCGGTGGAGCTAGCGAATCACTGAGCGCAGGTTTTCCGCAGGGATTGGTTGCGCCCGATGATGTGGTGAGTTTTGCGGCTAGGGTAGATGATTTAATTGATGCCGACGCAGAGATTAAACTTCCGGAAAACTATTATTTAAGTAGTCAGTTGGCGGCTACGCTAGGTGTATATCAGCGCTTATTACGAAAGCGTTGGGGCGAGGTTAAATAATGAAAATACTTCATGTGGATTATGAGCGCTTGCGCAGCTATGGTTCTAATCGGAGTAGCTGGGCCGAAAAAATGAAGTATGGCTTTATTCGCAATGAGCACTATGTGAGGAGTTTTTCCGATCGCGATGTCGCCGCATTTGAAGCGCCGTTTGGTATCCGTGAGCTGGGTAAAAAGGCTGCAAATAAACGCTTTCTTGAGGTTGTTGAAAGTAATGATCCTGACTTAGTTGTTATCGGTCATAGCGATATTATTACCGTAGAGAGTCTTCGCTTAGTGCGTCAGCGTCGGCCTGAATGCGTGCTAATTCACTGCAATTGTGATCCCTTGTTTGTGCCTGATAATAGCAAGCGCATAGCGGCGTTTGCCGAGGTGGTAGATGCCGTTTTTGTGACTACCGGCCTGAGGGATTTAAAGCGTTTCGCCGGTCTGGGGGCGCGACTTTACTATATTCCGAATCCGGTAGAGCCAAGTATTGAAATTTTGGACAACTCTGTTAAGGCAGATTCAGAATTGCCAATTGATCTATTGTTTTGCAGTAATGCGACTAAGTTTACCAAGCGTTTAGAGATGGTTAAGGGAATTAAAGACGCTGTTGATGGTGAGTTAAATTTCAAGACCTACGGCAGTTTTGGCGAGGCACCTGTGTGGGGGCGGGATTACGATCTCGCATTGGCCAAAACCAAAATGGCGCTTAATTTAAATCGTCAGGAAGGAGATCACTGGTATACCTCAGACCGAATGTCCCAGCTTGGCGGCAACGGCGTGTTGCAGTTCGCCCATAGCAGCGGCGACTTTGCCGACTATGTGCCGCCGGAAACCTTGGTGTACTTTGATGATCAAGAAGATCTGATTCATAAAATTCTTGAATTTCATAACGATGATGCCAAGCGACAGGATTGGGCTGCGCGCGCTCGTGAGTTTTTCCATGCAGAATTAAATTCGTCGCTTTATTCGCGCTATATCATTGAGGCGACATTGGCTCAGCCTTTTAGTCACGACTATGTTTGGGCGCGCAATATTAACCCAGATGGCAGTGATAAATGATGATTGTTCTGCATGACGTGAAGCCCTTCGCGGCAGGGGGGAATCGGTGGTGTTATGTTGATCCTGCTGATGTTGATCGTTGTATAAAAGTGCGGCGTCCTGACTTCAGTATCGAGGAGAGGCGGCGCAGTAAAGGTTTTCCAAAAAATCTTAAACCTCTATCGAGCTTTGACGATAATCTCGACGAATTTCGGGTAATGCGAAGTTTGGAGCGGCACTATGATGATGGCATTTTTGCGCACATTAGCCGCTGTTTCGGTTTTGTAGAAACAGATATGGGTAAGGGTTTGAGCTCAGAATTGATCAGAGATAGCAGCGGCGATATTTCGGTATCTCTTAAGCAGTATCTTTGGGAAAAGGAGTATAGCAATGAGTGTCGGGCGGCGGTTGACGAACTTTGTCGGCACTGGTTGCGATATCGGGTTCCGTCTCGGGATTTGATACTTCACAATCTTGTTGTGCAGTGCGAGCAAGATGACGCTGGTGAGGTAAAAATTAAAAGATTGGTTGTTATTGATGGTGTGGGTAACGCAGGTATTATTCCCGGTCATCGTATGCCGGACTTTATGCAGTTACAGAAAGCGAAAAGAAAAGTGGCTAATATCCATGAGCGGATTGACGAGCTGCTTAGTGATAAGGCCCGTGGTAAGGGGCCGGGAATGCACGGCTTTTTATTCCATAATGGGAAGTAAGCACTACTCCGACAACTCGTATTTTAGAGTTTGACCTTAGCCAACATAGCGCAGTAGCTTTTCGGCTATGTGCCGCCATTGCAATTCAGTCTGTGCTCGGTGCTGCGCTTTCTGCCCCATCTCTTTTAGTTTTTGTGTATCACTGAGCATTTTGTTTACGGTGTGGTAAATATCGTCTTCGCAGTCGCCGTCACACAATAGCCCGGTTTGGCCATCTAAAACGGCATCTCGAGCGCCACCGGTGCGTCCGGCAAGGCTTGGCAGGCCGAGCATGGCGGCCTCAATATAAACTATCCCGAAACCCTCAACGGAATTGCCTACGGCGCGGCAAGGCATAACAAAAAGGTCGGCTTTTTGCAGCAGGGCTGATCGCTCGCCGTCGCTGACTCGACCGCAGAATTTGATATGGCTTGTGACGCCCAGCTCCTCTGCGCGTGCCATTAAGGTTTCTTGTAGGGGGCCTGTTCCCGCAATCAAGTAGACTAGTTGCGGGTGGTCTTTTAGCAGTTTGGGGAGAATTTCAATGACCTTGTCTTGGCCTTTGCGCGCTTCTATACGGCCTACTGTGAGCAGTGCGGGCGAGTGCTTGCCACGCCAGTTTTGGACTGTTGTCAGGTCGGTTTCAGATGCTTGCGCAGGCGGTGTAACCCCGGGATGAAGAATCTGCACCTTTTCAAGGATAGGCGCATATGGCTTTACTCGTTGGGCGGTAAATTGCGAATTGGCAAGAATAATATCTGCTCGAGATAAGGTTTTAAAAATACGTTTGTACTTTTGTTTTACCTGCTCCGGAAACTCCATGCCGTGGGCTATGCAAATACAGTAGGCATGGCCCAGTTTTTCGGATTTGAGTAGCTCTAAACTTTTCCAGCTATCGCAAATTAAAATAGCCTGGTTGGTTTTTTTAAGCTGTGATAGCACGGATTTAGCTTTGCGGCGGCGGCGTAAAAATTTGGGGCCACTTAGCCGCTCTACGGAGAAGGGCAAACTATTGTCAAAATCAGCTTGGCCGTCAACAGTCGGAGCGTCGCAGATAACTTGCACGTTGTTGCCGAGTTTGTGCAGTGCAACGGCAAGCTCGTGCATATAGTTTTGTATGCCACCGGCGCTAGGGGGGTAATTTTGCGTGCTTATGATTATATTGTTGACGGGCATTGCGTGAGAATCCGGTGTGGGTGCTGGCGTATGTGGCAAAGTCGTTCCATTGAGTTTGGTTGCGGCACTGCGTTCTGCGCTGTTTTCAATGTTACAATGGCCGCCAAATAAGAGTCGATCCTGGGTCTGTGTGACGCGCGGCTAAAGTGCTGAGTGAATATAAACGGCACGTTGTGCTGTTACAAGGTGATGCGAGGTATTACTTGTGCATTCCAACGTGACAAAAGAGCGTGAATCCTGTGTCATCGGTATGACCTGATGGGTGGCGGTGTTGGATATTATTTAGAGGGCTTCATGCCGAAAAAATGTGTTTGTTGGGTGATAAGTCTAAATCCTGAGGCGGAGAATACTCAGAAGTTGATTACCGACCTAGTGAGCCAAGGGGTCGATGCTGAGGTTTTCCCCGCTATTGATGGTCGTTTAGGATCGCCGTCTTTAGAGGGTGGCGAGCGTATACTCAGCAATTTGGCGATGGTGCGTCATGGTAGGCGCTTAACGGCAAGCGAGTTAGGGTGTTATTTGTCCCATTTGCGCGCGGTGAAAAAGGCGTATAACAATGATTATGAACACGTCTGCTTGATCGAAGATGATGTTGTGATTGAACAGCACTTTGGTGATGTATATCGCTCGGTTCTTGGTCGTGGTCTCGATATGGTCCGGTTAATGTCGCTGCGGATTCGTAAGCGGACGGTAATCGAACCCCTTATCGGTGAACATAATTTAGTTCGCCCAGAGCGCGGTGGACTGGGAACGCAGGCCTACGTGTTGAACCGTGTTGGAATGAAAAAGTTTATTGATTATGCCCAGCAGATATACGAGCCCGTTGATAAAGTATTCGACCACTTTTTTTTGTTTGACTTAAATGTGTATGCAGTTGAGCCCCACGTTGCCTTTGAATTGGTTCATGAAACCAGTGTGGTTAAATCCTTGTCGGTGAATATTGAGAAGCCGCTGCTTTGGCAGCGGCTGGTATTTCACCCGGTAAAACTGTGGTTTAGTTTGCGCAGACATTTTTATCGTTTTAGTCATTGGCGTGATTTTCGTAATGCGTCCCTGCCAAAGTATAAAGTGGGTAATACTGAGCGGGCACGATAGTGTTGACGTGTAGGCAGAGTCGCCTTTTTAGAAGCGATATTATTCAGGTTCTAATATGAAATGTTTAGTTACCGGCGGTGCCGGTTTTATCGGCAGTGCCGTTATTCGCCATATTTTGGCCGACACTAACGCCTCGGTCATCAATGTCGATGCTCTGACCTATGCCGGTAACCTGGAATCCATTCCCGATGCGGAAGCGTCAGCGCGTTACGAATTTGCGCAGGTGGATATTTGCGATTTCGCGGCCCTGAGTGCGGTGTTTGCCGAGCACCAGCCTGATCTTGTGATGCATCTGGCGGCAGAGAGCCATGTTGACCGCTCAATCGATGGCCCGGGCGCCTTTATCCAAACCAACGTCGTCGGTACCTACAATATGCTTGAGGCTGCGCGTAGCTATTGGCAGGGTCTTGAAGGAGATAAAAAAGCGGGCTTCCGTTTCCACCATATCTCCACCGATGAGGTCTATGGCGACCTTCATGGCACCGACGACCTGTTTACCGAAACCACCTCCTACGAGCCGAGTTCACCCTATTCCGCGAGCAAGGCGGGATCTGATCATTTAGTTCGGGCATGGGGGCGCACCTTCGGTTTACCCGTTGTGGTTACCAATTGCTCAAATAACTACGGTCCCTATCACTTTCCGGAAAAGCTCGTTCCCCACATTTTATTGAATGCATTGCATGGCAAGCCTCTGCCGGT
This sequence comes from uncultured Zhongshania sp., assembly GCF_963975605.1. Lineage (NCBI taxonomy): Bacteria > Pseudomonadati > Pseudomonadota > Gammaproteobacteria > Cellvibrionales > Spongiibacteraceae > Zhongshania > uncultured Zhongshania sp. The sequence goes on from NZ_CAXBHN010000016.1 coordinate 24,739, forward strand.
GTATGGCGACGGTAGTCAGATACGTGATTGGCTGTATGTCGAAGACCATGCTCGTGCACTGTTTAAAGTGGTTACCGAAGGTAAGTTGGGTGAGACCTATAACATTGGCGGCCACAACGAGAAGCGCAATATTGAGGTGGTACATACCATCTGCGACTTGCTGGAAGAGCTGGCACCGGAAAATGAAAACTCTCTTGCCAGCGGCAAGGGATTTAAGGACTTAATCACCTTTGTGAAAGACCGTCCCGGTCACGATGCTCGCTACGCCATCGACGCCAGTAAAATCCAGCGTGAGCTGGGCTGGACGCCCCAAGAAACCTTTGAATCGGGTATCCGTAAAACCGTGCAGTGGTATCTCGATAATCCACAATGGTGGCAGCGTGTTTTGTCTGGGGATTACAAATTGGATCGGATTGGTGGTGCGGGCGAGTAAGTATTTCGTCGTACCCGATTTGATGGTTATTTTACGATGGGTGGTGTCTCTTAAAATCTGAGGTATGTGGATCCCCAATCAAGTTGGGGATGACGGGAGACTTTGCAGAGGATGACGAGAGACCTGCAGAGGATGACGGACGGTTTTGCTGGGGATGGTGAGGCCTTCTGGAAATGGCGAGGTATGGGGATGACGACGGTTTTTCTAGGGCTGATGTAAGAAGTTCGTCATACCCGGCCCCGATCGGGTATCCATGTGAGCGAAGTGAAAGCGTTTGTGCATAAACGAATACTAGGCACGCTAAATAGGTTTTAGGGAAACTCAATGAGCAAAAAATACAAAGGCATAGTTCTGGCTGGCGGCTCAGGTACTCGCCTGCACCCGATTACGATGGGCATCTCTAAGCAGCTGCTGCCCATCTATGACAAGCCCATGATTTACTACCCTTTGTCGGTTCTAATGCTGTCTGGTATTAAAGATATTTTGGTCATCTCTACGCCGACAGACTTGCCGGGCTTTCAGCGCTTATTGGGTGATGGTAGCCAGTTCGGCATTAATATTTGCTACGAAGAGCAGCCAAGTCCCGATGGGCTGGCTCAGGCCTTTACCATTGGCGCCGATTTTATTGGCAATGACAATGTCAGTTTGGTGCTGGGCGACAATATCTTCTACGGCCAACACTTCTCAGATAACCTAAAAAGCGCTGTCTCTAAAGACAGTGGGGCTACGGTATTTGGATACCACGTAACAGACCCTGAGCGTTTTGGCGTCGTCGAATTTGGCGACGACGGCAAGGCCATTAGTATCGAAGAAAAGCCCCTCAAACCAAAATCGGCATACGCGGTCACGGGTTTATACTTTTACGACAACGACGTGGTTGATATCGCGCGTAGCATTAAGCCCTCCCCTCGTGGTGAACTGGAAATCACCGACGTGAACCTCGCTTATCTTAAGCGCGGCGATTTGAACGTCGAAGTGCTAGGTCGAGGCTTTGCGTGGTTGGACACGGGCACACATGATTCTCTAATTGATGCGGGGCAATTTGTACAAACGGTTGAGCATCGCCAGGGCTTAAAAGTGGCGTGTTTAGAGGAAATTGCCTACCGCCAAGGCTGGGTTAGCGCGGATCAGCTGATTAAGCAGGGTGAAATGCTGAAGAAAACCGGCTACGGCCAATACCTGCTGCGTGTTGCTGACGGTTACAAATAATAGATAGGCAAAAAATGAACGTTATCCAAACCAAATTAAAAGACTGCGTGATTATCGAGCCCAAGGTATTTGGCGATCATCGCGGCTTTTTCTTAGAAACCTTTCAGGCAGATCGCTATCGCGAGCAGGCGGGAATTAGCCTGCCCTTTGTGCAAGATAACCACTCCCGCTCCGCCAAAGGCGTGCTGCGCGGCTTGCACTTTCAAAAGACAAAACCACAGGGCAAATTGGTGAGAGTGGTGAGTGGCGAAGTTTATGATGTGGCGGTGGACATTCGCCAAGACTCGCCGAGCTTTGGTCAGTGGGAGGGCGTGATCCTTTCTGAAGAAAATAAGCGTCAATTCTGGGTGCCGCCGGGATTTGCGCACGGCTTTTTGGTGCTCAGTGATACAGCTGACTTTGAGTATAAGTGCACGGATTACTACGACCCGACTGACGAAGGTAGTTTGATTTGGAACGACCCCGCTATGGCAATTACTTGGCCGCTGGATAATCCGACCTTGTCTGACAAAGACAGTAAAGCGCCCACCTTTGCCGAGTTGTTTCAGTCATGAGTGAAATGCATTTGCTGGTCACTGGTGCGAACGGTCAATTAGGTCAGTGTTTGGCAGATCAACTGCGTGATCAAGGTATTGCCCATACCCTGTTGAGCCGCCAAGACGCCGACATCAACGATACTGTGGTATTAGAAAAGATCATTGCGGATAAGGGCGTGACAGCGATCATCAATGCGGCTGCATACACTGCCGTTGATAAGGCCGAATCCGAACCTGAATTAGCCAAGCGCATCAATGAAGATGGCCCCGCTGCGCTGGCCAAACTATGCAGTCGTTTTGATATTCCCTTGCTACACGTCTCAACCGATTACGTGTTTGATGGTAATCAACAAACACCCTATGTGGAAACAGACCAAACTGGCCCGACAGGCGTGTATGGCAAAACTAAGCTCGATGGCGAATTGGCGGTTCAGCGCCACTGCCCTAAACACATTATCTTACGCACCGCGTGGGTGTTTAGTGAATACGGCAATAACTTCATGAAAACCATGTTTCGCTTAGCTAAAGAGCGCGACACCTTGGGTGTTGTGGCGGATCAGTTTGGTTGCCCTACTTATGCGGGTGATATTGCGAAAGCATTGATAAGTATCGCGCAGCAATTGCATGAGGCAGAGCAAAACAAAAGTGGGACGCCGGGTCGCTATGGCGTTTATCATTATGCTGGAAATGAAGCCGTGAGCTGGCATGGCTTTGCGGTAGCTATTTTTACTGAAGCGCATAATCAGGGCGTGCTGAAAACCGTACCGACGGTCAATGCGATAAGCACAGAAGCCTACCCGACACCGGCCAAGCGTCCAGCGTATTCTGTGCTGAGTACGGCTAAGATTGAAAATGTTTACAATGTGACGCCGAGTGATTGGCGGGTGGCCTGTAAAATGCAAGTTGCGTACTAGTTTTACATTACGCGGCATAGAGAAAAATAATGGTTTGGAGTAAGTGCTACTGATGCAGGATTTGTTAAACGAATTGACCTTGGTTACGGTGACTTATAACAGTGCCCAAGTACTCCCGGCTCATATTGCATCGCTGCGAGAAACGGCCACCACTACAATGCCGCGCTGGATTGTGGTTGACAATGCTAGCACCGACGCCACTGACACAATTGTGAGCGCCAACAGCGATTGTGTCGAAATGCTGAAAAGCGAGAAGAACCTCGGTTTTGGTGCAGCCTGTAATCTTGGGATTCATGCCAGTAAAACTCGCTATGTCATGGTGCTGAACCCCGATACACAGCTTTCAGAAGCGGCTATCGATCAGTTGCTTGCTGAATTAAAAGCGCGAGGTGCGGCGATTGCCGGTCCCGCTTTAGAGCTGGAAGAAGATAAATCAATTATCGATGCGCCTTGGTTAGTTGGTGCTGTATTGCTGTTTGATACGCAGCTAATGAATCCGGTCGGCTATTTTGATGAACGGTTCTTTTTATATGAAGAAGACAAGGATGTTTGCAAGTGTGCGAATGATGCGGGCTTAAAAGTGATCCATTGCCGCAATGTGAGTATCCCGCATGTCGGTGCGGGCTCCACGGTACGAACCAAGACAGTAAACGAATTTATTCATTTTCATAAGGGCCGATCCTATGCTCTTTATGCGCGCAAACATGAGCTTGGCGAGAAAATTGTTGAGGCGTACGTGCGCAGTAATAAAAAGCGAATGATTGTGGCGCTGCTAACGTTCGGTGTGGCGAGATATACTCGTGCAAAGGCCAAAATCCAGGGTGTTAACTCTGCACGCTAAGGTGGAGGTGGAAGTGCGAGGCCGCAAATCTTGGTAGTGGATAAAAATCAAATTACTTACAAAATATGAATCTATGTCAGTGGCTGGTTTTTGGTTAATCGGGCTGTATATACAGCCGTTTCTAAGGTGTGATTAGATGGAAAAGCAGGGGCTCACAGTTTCATGTGTTCTTATTTGCTACAACCAACAGCAATATATTGAAGCTGCTGTGAAAGGGATTCTTTCGCAAAGCTATGATGTTGATGAGTTTATTTTTTCAGATGACTGCTCGACTGACGAGACTTTCGCAAAACTGCAAATAGCGGTTGATAAATATGGGATTGGGAAAAATGTTACCGTTCGGAAAAATTCAAGTAACAAGGGGCTGATTGCTCATGTAAACACGGTGATGGCGCTGTCGACGGGTGAGCTTGTTGTTATTGCGGCAGGAGATGACGTTTCGTTTCCGAATAGAGTGGAAAAAATCGTGGAAACTTATTTGGCTGCAGGGCGGCCAATGTTGCTGCACTCTAAGGCGGTTGCAATCGATAGTTTTGGAGAAGAAACTGGCGAGGAATATCCCGATGTTTCTTTGAGGAAAAAGCTTACGATCCAAGAATCCTTGCTATCGCAGAGAATATATTTGGGTGCCAGCGGCGCTTGGTCTCGAGATTTAATTGATAAATATGGGCCGATTTCCTATCGCCATGCCTATGAGGATTTGATCATGGGGTTTAGGGCTGTGATCGAAGGCAGAATTGAATACATAGATGAGTGTCTATTAGCTTATCGAACTGATGTGGGGATTAGCGGCGGTAAAGTGCCGCTGACGGGGGCTGAGTGCTTGGCAAATCGAGTTGCAAAGATTCGTAGAGAAAAAGATATCTTTCTGCAGCGCAAGGATGATGTGAATAAATTTGGTGGTGTCCGAGTGGATCTGATGGAAAAGTTAGGTCGGAGAATCCAGCTTGTTCAAGTCAGAAGTAATTTTTATGAAAATAGAGTGGCCTTGATTAGGAATCTATTGATGACGCCGATTAGCTTTTTTGATGGGGTTGGCGGTGAGGTGAAATTTTTAATTAAATATGTCTTCCTGAGATGATGTGTTGTTTTAGCTTAAATCGATTGTTTGGCGTTTTGAAATAACTATATAGAGAGGGCAGCGGATGCCAAAAGTCTCGGTGATTATGGCGGTTTATAATGCGGAGTCTTTTTTGCCGCATTCTATTCAGTCTATTTTGTCGCAAAGTATTGAAGGTTGGGAGTTGATTTGTGTTGATGACGGATCGGTAGATGGTTCTCTTGACTACTTAAATAGTATTTCGAAAGTCGACTCAAGAGTGAAAGTTATTACGCAGAAAAACTCCGGGCCTGCGCAAGCGAGATCTAGAGGTATTGAGGTGGCTGTCGGTGAGTACGGTGTCACGCTTGATGCGGACGATTTTGTGGCAGAAGATTTTCTTGAGGTTTTATATAGTACAGCTGTGCAAGGGAATGAAAGCGCGGTGTTATGTGATTTAATGACTGGCGTTGGTGATGACCAAGGTAGTTATGTGTCTTTTAATCAGCTGAATGGTTTGTATGTTGGTAATAGGATGTCTGGAGCTGATGCGTTTGAGCGGACTCTGCCATGGGCAGTGCACGGGTGGTGTCTGTGGCGAATGGAGCTCTTAAAAGTACATGCGGTTGGAGAGAATCCTGCAATCAATAATTACAATTCAGATGAGTATATCAGTAGGGTATTGTTCTTGCATGCAGGCAGTATTGTTATAAGCAGTGCAAAATATTTTTATCGAAATAATCCTGGGTCAATAACGTCGAAGGTTAGCCTTAGAATGTTCGGCGCCTTGGAGACGAATAGCAAGTTAATTGAGCTGGTGGACACTCACAATTTGGGCTCCGCTGTTCGTGATAAAGCTAGAAGGTTTCAGTTTTTGACTATTTTCAGTTTGCAGCGAACTTTGTATAAGGATAAGCGTGTTTTTTCGGTGAGTGAGAAAGCTGATGCGCAAGTGCAAATCGATAACTATTTAAATGCATTAGGTGATTTAGCTAGTGTTCATATAAAGAGAAAGTGGCAACGTTTAATTCGTATTAAGCTTATGCGTGTAGTGATAAAGTTAGAGCTTGTTGTAAAGCGATTTTTGCATGGGTTATAGGCCACAAAATTTTTTATAGATAATTAGGATGCAAGCGCTTTGATTAAAATAATTAATTTCAATAGTTTTGGCGATGATCGCGGATCTTTAGTGGCATTGGAGGCGGGCCGGAACATTCCCTTTGAGATCAAACGAATGTACTACATTTTTGATACCAAAGTAGATGTTTCTCGTGGATTTCACGCTCATCGAGAATTGAAGCAAGTTGCGGTGGCTGTTAAAGGGCGTTGCCGTTTTGTTTTAGATGATGGCGTTAAGCGGGAATCTGTTGTTTTAGACAGTCCTTTGACCGGGCTGCTGATAGATTCCTTTGTCTGGCGTGAAATGCATGATTTTAGCGAAGACTGCGTTTTATTAGTGTTCGCCAGCGCCTATTATGATGAAGCGGATTATATACGCAATTACGACGACTTTTTGCTAGAGGTCAGATAGCAATGTTTGTTCACCCTCTTAGTGATGTACATGCCACCGATATTGGTGAAGGTAGCAAAATTTGGCAATATTCTGTCGTGCTTGCGGGTGCGAAAATAGGTAAGAATTGTAATATTTGTGCGCATACCCTGATTGAAGGCGATGTCATTATCGCGAACAACGTTACAGTAAAGTCAGGTGTTTTCTTGTGGGACGGCATCACCTTAGAGGACGATGTTTTTATTGGCCCGAATGCGACTTTCACTAACGATAAAATGCCGAGATCAAAATGTTACCCTGAAGCATTTTTGCGTACGCTTGTTAAGCGCTGCGCATCTGTTGGCGCAAATGCCACTATCCTTCCGGGAATAACTATTGGGGAGTATTCAATGGTTGGCGCTGGAGCTGTCGTGACAAAGGATGTGCCAGCTTATGCCGTTGTTGCTGGAAACCCCGCCAAAGTCGTTAAATGGATATCTAAAAGTGATTGATTTTCTAAATTTAAAGGCCATCAACGCGCAGTACAAGGATGAGCTGAAAGAAGCTTGTGCGCGTGTGATTGATTCGGGTCGCTATTTGTTGGGTGACGAGCTTGACGCTTTCGAAAGTGAGTTTGCGGCATTTTGTGGGGCTAAGCACGCTGTTGGGGTTGCTAACGGATTAGAGGCTCTTGTGCTTGTTTTGCGCGCTTGGAAGGAGCTTGGTAGGTTGTGTGATGGTGATGAAGTCATTGTGCCTGCCAATACGTATATTGCGTCGATCCTTGCAATTACAGCGAACGGTTTGAAACCTGTTTTGGTCGAGCCTGATCCGAAGACGTATAATCTAAGCGTCACCGGTGTCAAAAGTGTGCTTACCAGTCGGACGAAGGCCATTTTGCCGGTGCATTTATACGGTTTGATTGCGCCAATGCCAGAAATTATGGCGCTTGCCAAGGAATCCAATATCTTGGTGCTGGAAGATGCCGCTCAGGCTCACGGTGCGAGTATTAGCGGGCGGCGATCTGGAAGTTGGGGTGACGCGGCTGGATTTAGTTTTTATCCGGGCAAGAATCTTGGTGCTTTAGGCGACGCAGGTGCGGTTGTTAGCAATAACGATGAGCTTGTTGATACCGTGCGGGCGCTGCGAAATTACGGTTCTGTAGTTAAATACGAAAATCGCTATCAAGGTGTAAATAGTCGCTTAGATGAAATTCAGGCGGCCATGCTCAGAATTAAATTACGGTATCTGGATAATGAAACCCAGCGGCGGCGGTCGGTGGCATCGAGATATCTTCAAGAAATAAAAAATCCATATATCCAGCTGCCCGTAGAAGCAAACTTTGAAGAGCATGTGTTCCATTTGTTTGTTGTGAGGTCAGCTAATCGGTCGGCGCTGCAAGAACATCTTCAATCTCATGGCGTGCAAAGCTTGATTCATTATCCTGTGCCGCCGCATAAACAAATGGCGTATAGCTCTTGGAATCATTTGTCGTTACCTATTACCGAGAAAATTCATCAAGAAGTACTCAGTTTACCCTTGAGCTCCGTCATGGATACTGAAGAAATTAGTCAAGTAATTTCGGTTGTGAATGGTTATGCCGAGCCGATAGCATAAATGGGAGTTACAAAGCTTTTGAATGCCAAAGTTTCGAAGTTTATACCGTTGATTCGGTTCGAGATTGGTTCGTTCTGGTGTGGTGGTAGTTTATGACGGCTAGGGAGCCGCTTCCAAAAATATCAGTTGCTATGTGTACGTATAATGGCGAACGATTTTTGGCGGAGCAGCTGGATTCCATTTTAAACCAGACATATAAGAATATTGAGCTGGTGATTGTTGATGATTTATCAACGGACGGCACGTTATTGTTGCTTGAAGAATATGCAAGGCGTGATGGGCGGATTCGTGTTATTCGCAATGGCCAGAATATCGGCTTTGTGCGGAACTTTGAGAAGGCGATGGGGGAGTGTAGCGGGCGATTCATCGCACTAGCTGACCAAGACGATATCTGGTTCCCTGAAAAAATTGAAGTCTTACACAATGAGATCGGCGAGAACTGGCTGATTTATTCAGAGATAAGTCCAGTAGATTTTGAGGGAAATCTTATTGGTGAAAGCTTTCCTAATGTCAACCGTCTTGAGGGTCGCTGCCCGCTTGCTTTAATGCTTAATAATTGCGTTACCGGGCATGCAAGTTTGATAAAACAAGAGTTACTGCTGGTTGCTATGCCGGCAATGAGTAACATGCCTTTTCATGATCAGTGGTTGGCGATAGTTGCTGCGTCGAGAGGAAAGCTTAAAGCAAGCGACAAGGTTTTGTCATATTATCGGCAGCATGAAAATAATACGGTCTGGAAAACGAAGTCTAAACGAATTGAAGCTAAGTATCTTAAGACGTTGCGAGATGTTGAGCGAGTATGTCATTTTATTCGCGCCGTATTGGAAGCTGATATTCTCGTCGGCGATGACAAAGAGTTGCTCGAAGAGTTTTACGCTTACTACTCAAGGTATAATAAAGTTTTTTATAACTTTAAACTTCGTAGTTTTCTAAAAAAACATGGTGACACTTTTCTTGCCTTATTTCGACAGCAAGAAAAGTATCGTCGTAGAATCTGTCGAGGTAAGTGGTACTTTATATTCTTGGCATTCTGGTAAAACTAATTTTAGAGTATCGAAAGAGGAGCACTTTTCGCGGTTTCGGTTTAGGTCTTAGATGAGATTTGTGCGCTTATTCCTTTCTCGCGTCTATATCTAGCTGTAAAATGGCCCGCTGTATAAATTTCGCTCTAGATAAGGACAGCGGATGAAATTTCGCCCAGAAATCGATGGTTTGCGAGCGTTTGCCGTCATATCCGCCGTTATCTTTCATGCCTTTCCGGGTGCCTTGTCTGGTGGATATATTGGTGTTGACGTGTTCTTCGTCATATCTGGCTACCTCATTACGAGTATTCTGATCTCTGAACTGCAGACGGGAAGGTTTAGCTTTGCTGAGTTTTTTGGCCGCCGAGTAAGGCGCATTTTTCCGTCGCTGGTTATCGTTTTAGCGGTAACTAATATTGCGGGCTGGTTTTTGATGTTACCAGTGGAGTACCAACAGCTCGGTAAACATACGGCGGCCAGCGCGGTGTTTGTTCAGAACTTCGTGTTTTGGAGTGAGTCCGGCTATTTCGATCCATCTGGCGAAGGAAAGTTACTACTGCATCTTTGGAGCCTAGCAGTTGAAGAGCAATATTATCTTTTATGGCCCCTTGCCCTTTGGTTTGTTTGGCAAAAGAACGCTAGCATTCTGAAGTTAATGATCGGTGTGGCGGTATTCTCTTTTATATTAAATATTGCCTTTGTGGGCGGGGAAACCGAGGCAGTCTTTTTTTGGCCAATAGCTCGTTTTTGGGAGTTACTAATCGGCGCAATTATGGCGTGGATGAGTATCTTCCGCAAAGAATTTTTAGAGTTTAGTAGGCAAAAAATTGACCGCTTTTTGGCGGCTACCCTGTTTCGCTATTCCCCATCTCTTGCCGACACCGGCACCTATAATGTACTTAGTTTTGCTGGAATAGCTTTGCTTTTCGGGGGCGTATTATTTCTTCCGGAAGGTATCGTTTACCCCGGTGCGTGGGCATTGATACCCGTCATAGGGTCTGCATTTGTCATTGCTGGCGGAGCAGAGCCCTTGCTTAGCCGAGTCGTACTTTCTAATAAGGTCGCGCTGTGGTTTGGGGCAGTAAGTTATCCTTTGTATTTGTGGCACTGGCCTTTGCTGTCATATGGCAATCTCGCGAACGCAGAGAGAGCCTCCGTCGCCTTTCGGGTGAGTGCTGTTCTTCTGTCAATATTTCTTGCGTGGTTTACCTATCGTTTTGTTGAAAACCCCTTTCGGTTTGGCGCGTATAAAAAGCAAAAGATACAAGCGCTCTGTCTTGGGTTGGTGCTTTTAGGCGGTTTCGGTTGGGTGAACTATAAGTTTGACGGTTTGGAGTTCCGCTTTCCTGCCAACGTTCGACAGTTCACGGACAATGTAGATTTTAAGTGGTCATCCTATGTGCAGGGAAATACTTGCTACTTAGAAGAACCTGAATTGCTGCTTCATGATCCCTCTTGTTATCAAGAGCGAGGTGAGGGCGTCAAAGTTGCTGTTTGGGGGGATTCCCATGGGGCAGCCTTATATCCGGGCCTTAAGGCATTATCGGACAAAGGTGATTTTGAATTGATTCAACTCACTCATGCGGCATGCCCTTCTTTGTTCGGCGTGACATCGGGTTATAGAAAGGATTGTCCGGAAAATGCTGAGCAAGTATTGCGCGAGTTATCGCAGGCGAAGCCAGATCTGATCATTTTGCATTCTTCTTGGAAACATGATGACTACCCTTTGACTCCTGAGGAGCTCAGAGAGTCGCTGGAGAATACGGTAAACCGCTTGAAAGACACTCTTCCCGAAAGCAAGCTTGTACTTGTCGGGCCGGTGCCGCGCTGGCAGGGAAGTCCGCAGCGAGAGTCATTTATCAATTTTGATCGGCTGAGCGGTACGGTGTCTGACATGCAGCCGGCAACCATACTCCGTGAATACGAGGCAACGATTAAGAGCGTGGCTCTAGAGCAATCGGTCAGTTTTATTTCAGCAATAGACATATTCTGCGATGATCAAGGCGAGTGCTTGGCGAGGGTGGGGAATAAGCCAACGGACTTTACTGCAATCGATTACGGGCATATTTCTAAGGCGGGGTCTGAATATCTCGTAGAGCATATCGCCTCAAGGTTGCTTGCCTATTTAGGTGTGCAACCTACGGTAACCCCTTAATTACAGTATGCGTTTAATCAATAATTCGGCGGCATGCCTAGAAAATGGAGTTTAGAAATGACAGGCATGTTGATCCACGGCAGCACTGAGATGAAAGTATTTGTTGCTGCACCTGCTGGGCAGGCTTCCGGTGGGCCAGAGCTTTTGCAGCAGTTGGTCTCTGCGCTTCGTAAGCGCGGCATAAGCGCGTATATGTATTATTATCGCCGAGTCGAGGGAGTTGATCCGAGACATATTGAGTTCGCTCAGTATGAAAACCCTTATGTCGATGTGGTCGATGATCAAGGTAATAATGTACTCATTGTCCCTGAGACTAAAACAGATATATTGCACGACTATTCTAATATTAAGAAAGTAGTTTGGTGGTTAAGCATCGATTTTTATTACGATGCTATGGGGTTTTCAGTTTCGATACATGGCCCTCTGTCCATTCCATTGTTAAGAAAAATGATTTTGTTTGGTAAGTCGAGTAGGAAGAAGAAAAATTTTTTCTTTCGCGATAAAAGATATAAAGATTATTACCACTTTGTTCAAAGCGAGTATGCTGCAGAGCATCTGAGAACTAAGGATGTAGATAAAGATCGCGTGTTTTATCTTAGCGATTATTTAAATGCTGATTTTATTTCTTCTGGATCGGCTGCGACCTCCGCCGAGAAAAAAGATATCGTTATATATAATCCCAAGAAAGGCTTTGAATTTACTTCGCAGCTCATTGCCCATTGTCCAGATATCGAATTTGTTCCCTTAGAGAATATGACGCGCGCACAGGTTGTGGAATTGCTGCAGATGGCTAAGGTCTATATCGATTTTGGTGAGCACCCTGGCAAAGATCGAATTCCTAGAGAGGCGTGTATTTCTGGTGCCTGTATTATTACCGGCTTAAGCGGTTCGGCGGGGAACTCGGTGGATCTTCCCATACCGACAGGCTTTAAATTTTCTCGCCACTTCTCTAATTTAGCTGCGATCAGCGAAGAAATTCGTCTTTGTTTCACTATGTATGAAGAGAAATCGGCACTGTTTGCTGAGTATCGTGAAAAAATCAGGGCTGAAGAGGCTCGTTTTTATCGGGATGTTGAGGAGGTATTTTCTTAACCACCGTATTCTCTGTGTTGTTCTTTAGGGCATTTCTTTCAGGTCTTTTAGTGCAGATCCTAGTATTTGATGCATATCATAATATCGATATTCGGCGAGTCTTCCTCCGAAGAACACGTTCGCATCGTTTTTTGTTAGGGCTTTGTATTGTCGATATAAGCTATCGTTTTTCTCGTCATTGATCGGGTAATAGGGTTCCATGCCCTCCGTCCACTCCGCCGGATATTCCTTTGTAATAATGGAAACTGCTGTGTCGACGGGATCAAAATGTTTGTGCTCAATAATTCTCGTATAAGGAACCTCATTGCCTGTGTAGTTAATAACGGCATTGCCTTGGAAATTAGCTGTTTCGACGAGTTTGGATTCGAAACGGAGGCTACGATATTCTAATTTTCCAAATTGGTAGTCGTAGTATTGATCAATTGCTCCGGTGTAAATCCGATATTTAGCCAGTTTATTCAAATCTAATTTGTGTTCGAAGTAATCTGTATTTAGGCGTACTTCTATGCCGTCCAACATTCTATTGATAATTTGTGTGTAGCCGCCGATGGGGATGCCCTGATAGCGATCATTGAAGTAGTTGTTGTCGTAGGTGAAGCGGACGGGTAATCGCTTAATGATAAATGCGGGAAGTTCCTTAGCTGAGCGGCCCCACTGTTTTTCTGTATATCCCTTGATGAGGATGTTGTAAATATCCTCACCGACTAGGCTGATGGCTTGCTCTTCTAAGTTACTAGGGGTTCTTCCTTCTAATATTGCCTGCTGTTCAGCTATTTTTCGCTCAGCCTCTGCGGGGGTAGTTGTGCCCCACAGTTGATAGAAGGTGTTCATATTAAAAGGAAGATTGAAAAGTTTCCCCTGATAATTTGCGACGGGGCTATTGGTATAGCGATTAAACTCGGCAAATTGATTTATATAGTCCCAAATAGGCTTGTTGTTGGTGTGAAAAATGTGGGCGCCATATTTGTGAACATGAATCTTGTGCTGACACTCCGTGAAGATATTTCCGCCAATATGCGCTCTTTTTTCGACGACGAGTACTTTTTTGCCGCGTTTCGTAAGCTCGTGAGCGCAGGTTGAGCCATAAAGGCCGCTACCTACAATAAGGTAATCGTACATTGCTGGGTCTCGTATTATCGCCATTGCTTTGTGTGGCGGCGCAAATTTTATAAGGCGTAATATAGCATTTTGCCAGCCGAGCCTGCAGTGCGGTGACTTATATTAAACCCCATTTGTGGGGTTGGCGTGTTTATAAAAGCCCTATGCAGCCATTTTTTTAAAGATCTGGCATGAAATGGAAACGCATATTGTTATCGGTCAAGCGGGGTCGATTCGTTGCTAATATCTCATATTGAGGGTGTTCAATACTGTAAATAGGGCAGAGTTTGGCGGGTTTGGCTATAGATGGAGGGGGTGGAGTTCTAGGGTGTATAATGCCGCTTTTTACACAAAGCCGTTTGTGTTTACTTATATATTTCAGGTTATCTATGCTTTTGCTTTCAAAGAAAGAAGATTGGTTGGGAAATGTCCGCGGGGATATTCTTGCGGGTTTAGTGGTTGCCCTTGCGCTAATACCAGAGGCGATTGCCTTTTCGATTATTGCAGGTGTTGATCCAAAAGTTGGTTTGTACGCGTCATTTTGTATCGCGGTAGTGACGGCGATTGTTGGTGGCCGTCCGGGTATGATCTCTGCGGCAACAGGTGCTATGGCGCTGTTGATGGTGACTTTGGTAAAAGATCACGGCCTGCAGTATCTTTTGGCGGCGACCTTGCTAACCGGTGCCTTACAGATTGTGGCGGGCTATTTAAAGCTTGGGCAGTTGATGAGCTTTGTGTCGCGCTCGGTTGTTACCGGCTTCGTCAACGCATTAGCTATTTTGATCTTTATGGCGCAGCTGCCGGAGCTAACGAATGTGACGTGGCATGTGTACGCCATGACCGCGGCTGGCTTGGGTGTTATTTATTTGTTTCCGCTGCTGCCGGTTGTCGGCAAGGTCATCCCTTCGCCTTTGGTGTGTATTCTCACCATGACGGCGGTGAGCTTGTTGGTGGGGCTTGATATTCGCACTGTTGGGGATATGGGCGAGTTACCCGATACCCTGCCGATTTTCCTGTGGCCAGATGTGCCGCTTAATTTTGAAACCCTGGGTATTATCTTCCCCTACGCTGCGGCGATGGCGGTTGTAGGTTTGCTGGAATCGTTGATGACAGCGACGATCGTTGACGATCTAACGGACACCGGTAGCGATAAAAACAGAGAGTGTAAGGGGCAGGGTATCGCCAATATTTTTTCTGGACTGCTGGGCGGTATGGCTGGTTGCGCGATGATTGGTCAGTCGGTGATTAATGTGAAGTCTGGCGGACGCGGACGCTTGTCGACCCTTTTTGCTGGCGCAATGTTATTAACAATGGTCGTATTCTTAAGTGATTGGGTGTCGCTGATCCCGATGGCCGCCTTGGTGGCGGTAATGATCATGGTATCTATTGGTACCTTCAATTGGTCTTCGGTAACGGGTTTAAAGTCCAACCCGCTATCGGCAAACATTATTATGCTGGCCACCGTGGCAGTAGTGGTGTGGACACATAACTTGGCCTACGGTGTGTTTGTGGGTGTGCTGTTGGGCGCGCTGTTCTTCGCCAATAAAGTCAGTCACTTTATGTACATCAGCAAAGCGCTGAGTGAGGACGGGGCCACGCGAACTTATCATGTAGTAGGTCAGGTGTTCTTTAATTCAGCGGAGCGTTTTAACGCGGGCTTCGACTTTAAAGAGGTGGTTGATAAGGTGGTGATCGATTTGAATCGCGCCCACTTCTGGGATATTTCTGCGGTTGGCGCTTTAGATAAGGTCGTCATTAAGTTCAGGCGAGAAGGTGCTGACGTAGAGCTGATTGGTTTGAATGAGGCTAGCGAAACGATTGTTGATCGCTTTGGTGTTCACGACAAACCCGAGGAAATTGAAAAAGTACTGGGAGGCCACTAATGAATAATAATTATGTGTTGGCATGTATAGATGGCGCGAGTTTGACAACGGCGGTGTGTGATTATGCGGCGTGGATGTCGCAAAGAGCGGGCGCGCCGTTAAAGTTATTGCATAATATTGAGCATCGTCCGCAGGCGGCGGTGGCAGATCTGAGCGGCAGTATTGGCTTGGGAAGCCAAGAGGAGTTACTTGAAGAGCTAACGCGGGTTGAGCAGCAGCGCAACCGTCTGTTAATGCAGAAGGGTAAGTTGATGCTTGAGGCAGCTACACAGCGAGTTGAGCAAGCTGGTGTCACTAACGTAGAAGCTTGGCAGCAGCACGGCAGTTTGCAAGAGTCCCTGGTTGAGTTAGAGACTGATATTCGTGTGTTAGTGATGGGGGTGCGTGGCGAAGAGCATCGCGAAGGCCAGCTGGGCGCGCATTTGGAAACCGTTATTCGCGCTTTACATAAACCTGTTTTGGTTGTGAATGCGGCGTTTGCTGTACCGAAGAAAATAATGCTGGCTTACGATGGCCAGGATGCGTCTCGAAAAGCCTTGGATATGGTTGCTTCTAGCCCAGTGTTTAAAGATATCCCCTGTCATTTGGTCTATGTCGGTGACGAGTCTACGGCTAGCAGTGTGTTGAATGAAGCGGCAGCTGTATTGCAGACCGCCGGGGTTAGTCACGAGCTTGTAAATTTGCCTAAGGGTAAAAGTGATGAGCAGTTGTGCCACTATCAGGCTGAGAATGATATCGACTTAACGGTAATGGGTGCATACAGTCATCATCCTTTGCGCGATATGCTCTTGGGTAGTTTAACGGCTAAAATGCTGCATAAAACGAAGCGGCCTTTACTGCTATTACGTTGATCTAAATGTGTAGGCATTAGCTGCTTCTGAGTTGTTTTATCGCTGAATAAAAAATGGCGCGCTGAGTTCAGTGCGCCACTTTTTTTAAGCCTTGTTTGTTGTGCCTTGTTTTACCTACTCCGCTAGCACCGCTGCAATTACCGCGACATCGACGATGTCTTCGGCAGTGCATCCCCGTGACAAGTCCATCCAAGGTTTGGCCGGCCCCTGCAAAATGGGGCCGATGGCCTTGGCGCCACCGATGCGTTCGGTGATTTTATAAGCGATGTTACCTGCTTCTAGGCTAGGAAACACAAACACATTTGCCTGGCCGGCGACGGTCGATTCCGGCGCCTTGCGTTGGCCGATAGCGGGCACAAAGGCGGCGTCGAATTGCAGCTCGCCATCTATATCAAGCTCCGGCGCACGCGCTTTGGCTAGGGCTAGGGCGTCAATGACCTTGTCGACGCGGGGGTGGCTGGCTGAGCCTTTGCTTGAAAAAGTCAGCATGGCGACCTTGGGCTGTTCTTTGGTCAAGCGCAGATAGCTCGCGGCGCTGCTGATGGCAATGTCCGCTAGCTCGTCGCTATTGGGGTCAGGTATGACGGCGCAGTCGGCATAACTCAGCACTCTGCCATCGCGTAATTCCATCAGGAAAAAGCTTGAAACCAGTTTGGCGTTGGCGTCTAAACCTAAGCCTTGTATCCCTGCGCGCAAGACGTCGGCCGTGGTGGCGGTAGAGCCGGCAACGCCGGCATCGGCGTAGCCGATTTTAATCAGTACGGCGGCAAGTAGTACCGGGTTTTGCAGTGCGTCGCGGGCTTTGTCTTCGGTCATACCTTTGGCTGCGCGCGCTTCGGTAAAGGCTGCGATGGCTTTGTTGCGCCAAGATTCTGCGTCCGGACGTTGGTCAAATATTTCTATATCAGCGGGCAATGGTGTGTTGTCTGGAGCGCTTATTAAGATGGGCGTCGCCAGCTTTTTCTGGGCTAGAGTTGATGCCGCGCTTATTACTCTAGGGTCGTAGTACTCTGGCAGAATAACGCGCTTAGGTGATTGTTTAGCCTGCTGATGTAAGGCGCTTAGTATTCCGCTCATGGCTTTTACTTTCTTTGGCTTCAGGTGAGTGTGTATTGTGTTTTGCTTTGTCTAATTTGAAAAGCACATTTGAAAAGCAAAAAAGCATTCAGGCCGGATAACCGGCCTGAATCGTCTTACGCATTTAATACTCGCTGACTAGGCAAGCAGTGCGTCAGGTATATCCATTTCCATGTGCAGCAGCGCCAGGCTGTGCACCTTGCCCTGGGCATCCATGATCAGCGTTTCGGTGCCGCCACCACCAAGTGAATCTTCAAGAATGAAGTTCAATACTTGCAGGTTGGGCAATTCGTAACGCTTTACGTCGCCAAAGCAGATTTCTTTAAAGTGCTCTTTAACCACCGCGGTTGTTAAATTCTCACGCAGAAACTCATACAGTTCCGGTGTGCGGGCTTTAATACCCACATTAGAACCGTCACCTTTGTCGCCAGAGCGGGCAATTGCTACATCAAATAATTGTACACGGGCCATCTTATACTTCCTCCACAATGACGCTGGTGGTGACTTTAGTTTTGTCGATCAAGGCAGGCCAGTAACCTACAATCTCAGTCGGGCGTGGACGACCAGCCGCAAAGCCGGTAACACCAACGGGGCCGCTAGTAATCAGCGGTGCTAGCTCGCGAGCTAAGGTGTTGAGCAGGTTTTTGTCGTGGCTTTTGGCGCCAACACGCAGCAGTACTTCACTGGGCTCTTGCTCCTGCTTCACAATGCCTTTGTAGCAAACATTGGTGCCGAACAATTCAACAAAGCGATCCGCTTCGGGGATGGGCTTGCCGTACATGCCGACGCGTTCAAACAAAATAGCCGCGCCAAGGTTGGCTTTTTCTATGGCGTCTGGACCGGTATAAGTTAATTGGCCAACAATCTTGTAACCGTCTTCATACGACATAGAGACTTTATAGGTTGGGGTGGGGGCAGAACCCTTCACGCCGCTGACACGCACGCGGTTCTCGCCGTCTTGCTCTAGCTTGATGGTGGTAAAGTCAGAGGTGCAGTCAGGCCCTAAATAGTTGACCGGGTCGCCCAGCTCGTACATCAGCTGTGAGGTTATGGTGTCGATGTTAACTAAGCCGCCGGTGCCTGCGTGTTTAGTGACCACAAAGGTGCCGTCGGCTTTAGCTTCAACCACCGGGTAGCCGATGCGAGCGAAGTCGGGCACATTGCGCCAGTCGTTATAGTTACCACCAGTACACTGCGCGCCACACTCTAAGATATGACCCATGACGGTGCCTGCAGCCAGCTTGTCAAAATCGTCCATTGACCAGCCAAATTCGTAAATCAGTGGCGCCACAACCAGTGATGGATCGGTCGAACGGCCCGTCACCACAATGTCAGCACCCTGTGCCAGCGCATCCACAATGGGCTTGGCGCCGATGTAAACGTTGGCGCTAGACATTCTGTCTAGGATGGAGTCCACGGCCTCGCCGTTGTCGAGGTTTTTGAACTTCTCGCCAGAGGCTATCAGTTCCGGCAATTGGTCGAGAATATCGTCGCCTTCAACGATGCCGATTTTAATGCCGGTCATGCCCAGTTCTTTAACCACACTTTGTATCGCTTCCAGGCAACCTCTAGGGTTTACACCGCCGGCATTGGCGATCACTTTAATGCCCTTCTTTTGGCAAGTCGGCAAAATTTGGCGCAGCATTTCCACGAAGTCAGTCGCATAGCCCGCGTTGGGATTACGCAGCTTTTGCTTTTGCATGATGCTCATGGTGACTTCGGCTAAATAATCCAGCGTTAGGTAATCCAGTGGGCCTTCTTCAACCAGGCGCAGCGGACCCAGGAGGCTGTCACCCCAAAAGCCTTGGCCGTTGGCGATAAGCACGGTTTTATCTTGGCTCATAATACGTTCCTGTTAGCGTGTTAATCGAGTTAAGTGGGTTCGGCTATAAAGCGATTATTTAATCCAGGCCGGTTTGCGTTTCTCTAGAAAGGCGGTCAGCCCCTCGCGGCCTTCGTCAGAGCCGCGGGTCTCGGCGATGCGCTGGCTGGTGTCGGCAATCATGGCGGCGTCTATTTCGCCGTCGGCCACATCCAGTACTAGACGTTTGGCTTCGCCGACGCTGCGGGGGCCATTGCGTAGCAAATTTTTAGTGATGCCGGCGATACACTCGTCAAGCTGATCGCTAGCGACGACTTCTGAGACCAGGCCCAGAGTAAGCGCCTTGTCGGCACTGATTAGCTCGGCGGTGGTGAAATAGCGGCGCGAGGCGCGTTGGCCAATGGCGCGAACCACATAGGGGCCAATGGTGGCGGGTATCAATCCGACCTTCACTTCGCTCAAGCAAAATACGGCCTCGGGTGAGGCCACCGCCATATCGCAGCAGGCGACTAAGCCGACGCCGCCACCGTAGGCGGCACCCTGTACCCGCGCAATCGTGGGTTTGGGTAGGTAATTCAATGTGCGCAGCATCTCGGCCAGCATATTGGAATCGCGCAAATTCTCTTCAAAGTTGTAGGTCGCCATGCGGCGCATCCAGTTGAGGTCGCCGCCGGCGCAGAAGCTTTTACCGGTAGAGGCCAAAACCACAAGCCGCACAGCGGGGTCTTCACCTGCTTGCCTAAAGGCGGTGGTCAGTGCGGCAACCACGGTATCGTCAAAGGCATTGTGAATGTCGGGGCGATTGAGGGTGATGGTGGCAATGCCGCTGTCGCCCACGTGGTATTTGATGATGTTGTCGCTCATGTTGATCCTTAAGCGTGCTGAGTTAAGAGCTCGTGTTCTGCTATTGAGGCTTGCTGTGATTATGATGATCCTTAATATACCTGATTAATGGCGGATATAACAAGGTTGTGGAGAATTTATATTGAGTTGTGCTCAATAGTGGGTGACTTGGGTATGTCTGCGTAATAAAAGAATCAAAATGGCCAATTTGCGAATTGGTGTTGTATTGGGTTTTGTTAGCAAGAGCAGGCGTATATAGGATACGTCATAGTTAAGAGTGGCGCGCGGCATCATAATTTATCGTTTGGCTGTCGATGTCGGTAATGATTTTTGCGCCTGTTTGTTGTCATCACTCGGCAGCCAAGCTAAGGCCTACTTCACATAAATTGCATTATGGGACTTGTATTTTGGAGGCGGTCGTTATTATGATGTAAACGATTACATAATAATAACTAATGCCCCGAACAACGTGTCAGTTGGCAAAGGGGTAGGGAGACAGCCATGGTGTCTAAGATTTTTTGGGTCGCGGCGACTGCAGTACTGCAGTGGCTTATCGTCAGCTCAGCTTTTGCTCAAGCCAGTGTGGCTCCAGATCGCGCGCCATCTGGCTTGATGATAGAAGAAGTTGTAGTGACGGTCTCTAAGCGTAGCGAGTCGCTGCAGGATGTGCTCGGCTCTGTGTCTGCGTTGAGCGGCCAAATGCTGGCTGAGCAGAATATTCAGGATTTTCGCACCATGGCCCAGTTCATGCCCGGTGTGATCGTTCAGGGCGAGGAGGCGGGCAGTGAGCAGGTCGCTATACGCGGAATTAGTCGCACCCGAGACGGCCCATCGCCAGTGGCATTTCACGTGAACGACCTCTTTTTGGATCTGCGCGGAGAGCCCTATTACGATTTGCAGGCTGTGGAGGTGGTGCGTGGCCCATCGGGCACCGCCTACGGACGAAATGCAACTGCCGGGGCGATTAACGCCAAGTGGGCTAAGCCGGAGCCTGAGCTGGGGATGGGGGGCAGCTATCGGCAGACGGACTTAAGCTCAAAAGAGCTGCGTGCCTATATTAATATGCCTTTACTCGGCGCGGGTGATGACCGCCTATTGGCCCGCGTTGCCGGTTTCGCGCGTGAAAAAGACGGCAACTATGACAATCTGCTGACACCAGATGACGCTGATCCGGGTAATCTCCAAGACCGCTTTTTACGCATTTATCTAACGAGTCAGTTACATGATTCGCTGGCGCTTGGGCTCCGGGCAATTAAATATCAGTATCGGACCAACGGCACCAACACCGTGTTTTCCCCTTCCCGGAAGGCTCGCCAAAGTGGCGAGCTGGAAGCGTTGGGCGCGACTCCGCTACCCGATGACGTGAGGCAAGTTCGGTCGCGGGCCCACGAGCGCTTCGGTAACTTTGAAGAAGATTTTACGCGTATATCGGCAGATCTCACGTGGTCGCTAGAAGACCTGCCGTTGCTCGGTAATATGGACGTGGTAATCGTGGGCGGTGAAATGCGTCGCGATTGGCGGTCAGTATTTGACCTGGACGGCACCGACGCTGCCATCACTGATGGCGTATCTGAGCACCCCAGCGATGTCCGACGCACGGCAGAACTGCGGTTTGTATCAGATAACGCGAGTGGTGTGGATTGGTTGCTGGGGTTTTTCGCGTATCGCAAAACCGATGACTGGCGGCAGGCTATCGACGTGCGCAGTCATTTGTCGCCATCGACGGTGGGCTTGCCGGATTGGCTGGATGTGATCTCCGGTCCTATCACGGCACAGGTGCGGATCGATGGTATTCATATTGTCGATGACAGTCGGGCGGTATTTCTCAATACCAATTTGGACTTGGGTGAATTGTTTGGCTGGCCAAATATCGAGGTGTCTGCCGGCATTCGCCACAATCGTGACGAATTTACCAACGAGACGGCGAGTTCGGTAAATGCCATTGTGACTCCGCTCGGCAACTTCCCGCTGGTTCAGGAGCAAGATATCAATCAGTACGCCGCCTTCGAAGAGACTACCGGTGAGTTGGGTGTGCGCTGGTTCTACAACGAAAGCGGTATGGCGTATGTGAAGGCAGCGCGGGGTTATAAGCCAGGTTTAGCGCAGCGAATCGAATCTTTAGAAGAGGGCGTGATTCAAAATCCAGTCGATCCGGAGTTTCTCGATTCCCTTGAGTTTGGTTGGAAGGCAAGTTTCCTGGGGCAGAGTCTGCAGACCAATATGGCCTTGTATTTTTACGATTATCAGAATTTGCAGGTTAGCCAGATAACCCCAGGCGGAGTGATTACTGAAAATGCTGCCGCCGCATCAATTCACGGTTTAGAAATGGATTTGCGCTGGATGCCTACCGCCAGTCTTAGTGTGATGGGCGGCTTTGCGTGGACGGATGCGTCTTATGACAGCTACTGCGGCAACGATCCGGTGCGGGAGCAGGGCAGTCCAGCGCCGGGTTGTGATGCGAACGATCCTTTCGACTTTTCTGGCGAAACCTTGCCAGCATCGCCGGAGTTTGCGGTGTCGCTGTTGGCCAGTTATGTTGTTGAGTTAAATGACTGGGGGCGGGTGACTACCTCCGTGCAAACCAGCTGGACAGATCAAATTAACCGCCGGGGACTGGGTAACGACGACGATGTCGTGGATGCATACACCAACAGTTCGGTGCGTTTGGGCTGGCAAAACGCCAGCCGTCAGATCAAAGTCACCGCCTTTGTTGAGAACCTCGAAGATAATAGTGATTTGTTTTTCTCGGCGGCACCGCTTTTCCTGGGCAGCGATCGTCCCAGTCAACTTGTATTAATTGGCAATCTACCGCCGCGTGTTTCCGGTATCGAGGTGGAGCTAAGCTTTTGAAGAATGGGTGACTAGAGATCATGGTTGAACGTGTCGAAATTCGAATTCCGCGCCTGCTGGCGGGGCTGGGGGTGGCTGTCTACCTCTATGCCCTACTGGGCGCAACAGCGACGCTTTTTTACGAGCTACACCACCTTACAGGCGTTGGCTTTATCTACTATGGCTATAGTGTTTTTAAAGCGGCCTCATTCTATTTTGGCGAATGGCA
Source organism: uncultured Zhongshania sp. (assembly GCF_963975605.1). Lineage (NCBI taxonomy): Bacteria > Pseudomonadati > Pseudomonadota > Gammaproteobacteria > Cellvibrionales > Spongiibacteraceae > Zhongshania > uncultured Zhongshania sp. The sequence continues at coordinate 47,718 of NZ_CAXBHN010000016.1, forward strand.
CTACCAGTGGCTGGCGTGTCTACTTGCCGGTTTGTTAGTGGCGCTGCCGTGGTGGCGTTATTTGCGGTCAAAGCTGGGAGGTCATTCATGAATCGTCGAGAGTTTTTGGAGTGTGCGGCGCTGCTAATTGGCGGTGTTAGCGCCAGCCAGATGGGCATCACATTAACTGTGGAACAACAGCAGCACATGGCGGCGGCGCCCAATTATATCGACCGCAAGATGTCGTATTTTAACGCTGCGCAGCGGGCCACCCTGGCAATGCTAACGGAAACGGTCATACCGCGTACGGAATCACCGGGCGCCATCGATGCCGGCGTGCCGCGCTTCGTAGAGCTCATGGTTTTTGAGTGGCTCAATGAGCAAGAGCGAAGTCTGTTCGTCGATGGTTTTGAGGCGTTGATGGCGCAGGTGCAGCGCGATCATCAGCAAGCTTTTGAAACGCTAGCTGAAAAAACGCGAATTAATATTTTAGAAGATCTGGAAAGCGCAGCCTCGGATTCCAGTTGGTATTCATTTGGCGAAATACCGGTGTATGTCAGTGATGCCCCGTTTATTTGCCAGCTTAAAGAATTAACGATTTGGGGCTTTTTTACCTCTGAGGTCGGTGGCACGCAAGTGCTGCGTTACGAGGCTATGCCGATGAAGTTTGACGGTCATCAAAAACTGCATGACGACGATAGCAGTTGGGTTTCAGTGCTGATTTAAAGGAACGGCGATGTCTGCAACAACACAGTACGATTTTGATGCGATAGTCGTTGGCTCTGGGATTACCGGTGGCTGGGCGGCAAAAGAATTGACCGAAAAGGGCTTGAAGGTACTCGTGCTTGAGCGCGGTCGCGAATTGCGTCATGGCGCCGACTATACCGGCGAACATGCGCCGGATTGGAAGCTGCCTTTTCAGGGTAAGCCCCCCCGCGAGTTGTATGCAGACGAGTATCCGGTACAAAGCACGTCTTACGCCTTTGGTGAGGCAACGCGTCACTTCTTCGTTAACGATAAGCAAAATCCCTATCAAACGGAAAAGCCGTTTAACTGGATTCGCACTGACGTGGTGGGCGGTCGCTCTCTGGTATGGGGGCGGCAGACCTATCGCTGGAGTCAGCAGGACTTTGCGGCCAATCAGCGCGACGGTCACGGTATTCCCTGGCCAATTGGCTACGACGATATCGCGCCGTGGTATAGCTACGTCGAAAAGTTTATCGGCGTCAGCGGCGAGAAGTTGGGCTTGGATGAATTGCCAGATAGCGAATTCTTGCCGCCCATGGGGATGCATAAAATTGAAGAGACTATTCGCGGGCGTCTAAAACGCAAGGCACCGGACGTGAATCTGACCATTGGCCGGACGGCTGTTCTCACCCAAAATCACAATGGTCGAGCGGCCTGCCATTACTGCGGCCCCTGTCACCGCGGTTGTTCCACTGGCAGTTATTTTAGCTCGCAGAGCGCGACCTTGCCGGCGGCCACCGCCACCGGAAATATGACCTTGCGTCCCAACTCTGTGGTGGAGAAATTAGTGCTTGATTCTGAGACCGGCAAGGTGTCAGAAGTGCGCGTGATCGACAGTCAAACGGGTGAGCGCCTGCGCTTTCGGTCGCGCTTGGTGTTCCTGTGTGCATCCACCGTAGGCAGCACCCAGTTATTGCTAAACTCTGCGTCTGAGGCATTCCCCAATGGTTTGGCAAACCGCAGTGGTGCATTGGGACGCTACCTGATGGACCATGTTCACGGAGTCGCGTCGATGGGAATTTTCCTCGACGACATGGATAGTTATTGGTATGGAAATCGGCCGAATGGGACGTATATTCCGCGGTTTCGCAATCTGCCGGGGCAGGAAGACCAAAGCGACTTCGTGCGCGGCTACGGTATTCAAGGCAATGTTGTGCGTATGAACTGGAAGGTGAATTATCACCGCAAAGGCTTCGGTGCCAGTCTCAAAGACAGCCTTCGAAAGCCAGGTCCATGGGTATGGGCGATGGCCGTGTTTGCCGAATGTCTGCCAGACAAACGCAACCATCTCTATTTGCATCCAAATAAGCGCGACCGCTTTGGTATCCCACAAGTGGTATTCGATGCGCAGTGGCGCGAGAACGAATACAAGTTGTGGGAGGATGCGGTCGGTCAAAGCGATCGCATTATGCGCGCAGCGGGCGCGGTGCTGAATTTGAAGCAGCACCAAATTGACAGTCCGGTGGGCGGCGCGGTGCATGAGATGGGCACTGCCCGCATGGGTAATGATCCAGCAGAAGCGGTGCTTAATGCCCACAATCAGGCCCACGATGTACCGAATCTGTTCGTTACGGATGGCGCCTGTATGACGTCAGCGTCTTGCGTCAACCCGTCGCTAACGTATATGGCACTCACCGCCAGAGCCTGTGATTACGCAGTGAAACAGATGCAGGCGGGGGTCTTGTGATTATCGTCGTGTGCCGCGCTGAACAGTGAGGAAATGATAAGTGAAACAATGGCTAAAGCGCAGCTTGTGGGTGGGCTTGGCAGCGCTACTGATCTTAGTCGCGGTGGCCTATTACCAGGTGCGCTCCATGGGGCTCATCCCACGTTACGACTACGATACCAAAGCGCCGAATCTGCCGGCATTTAGTCGACCCGCGGTGCTGGTATTCAGCAAGACCAACGGCTTTATTCACAAAGAGGCGATTCCTGTCGCCAAGTCGGTGTTGTCGTCATTAATTACTGAACAGGGTTGGCAGGCTTATCTTACTGATAATGCGGCTGTGCATTCTCCGGAGTTGCTCGCCCAGTTCGACCTCATCATTTGGAATAACGTGTCTGGCGACGTACTTACTGAGCTCCAGCGCGACGCATTGCGGCAGTGGTTGGAGGGCGGCGGTGGCTGGTTGGGTATTCACGCCTCGGGAGGTGACTCCAGTTACCGCTGGCAATGGTATGTCGACACCTTGGTGGGCGCGCAGTTTATCGGTCATACCATGCATCCACAGTTTCAGGATGCCGATGTGCTTGTGGCTGATCCGGCCTCGCCGATAACCCGGCACCTGCCTTCTCCCTGGCTGGTAGCCGACGAAGAGTGGTACGCCTTTGCGGCGAATCCCCGCGACAAAGGCTATGAGATTTTGCTGACGGTTGATGAGTCTTCATACCAGGTAAAGGGCGACAGTCTGTTCGGCAGCGATCATATGCCGGGCGAGCATCCCATTGCCTGGCGTCATGCGTTGGGCAAGGGGCGGGTGCTGTACAGCGCTATTGGCCATCAGCCTCACACATATAGGCTGGCGGACTACCAGCGGTTTTTGGTAGAGGCAATGCATTGGCTTAAGTCGCCGTTAAAAACTGCGCAGCCGGATCCCGCTAAGGCAGTGCCGGCCGTCGAGCGAGAGGGAGAGTTATGAGCGCGCGTCGAAAAATCCGTATGGGTATGGTGGGGGGCGGCCCCGGCGCCATGATCGGTCCTGTACATCGTATTGCCGCTCGCTTGGACGGCGAGATTAAACTGGTGTGTGGTGTGTTTTCTCGCAACCCGGTGCAGTCGCAGGAGACTGCCGAAAGTTTGTGTCTACCCGCGGAGCGCAGTTACCAAAGCTATACAAGTATGATGGCGGCAGAGGCGGCGCTACCTGATGGTGAGCGTATGGATTTTGTCGTTATAGTCACGCCGAACGACAGCCATTTCGCAATCGCAGCGGCGGCGTTAAAGCACGGGTTTCATGTGCTCAGTGACAAACCTGCAACGCGCTCACTGCACGAGGCGGAGCAGTTGGCGGTGCAGCTGCAGAAGACCGGTTTGCTCTATGGTCTGACTCACACCTACGCCGGCTATCCAATGATAAAGCAGGCGCGGAGTCTTGTTGCTAGTGGTGCGCTGGGTGAGGTGCGCAAAGTATTGGTGGAGTATCCGCAGGGGTGGTTGGCACAGTCCGGTGTTGAAGCCGAAAGCAAACAAGCGGCGTGGCGGCTTGATCCGGCGCAGGCGGGAATAAGCAGCTGTGTTGGCGATATTGGTTCGCATGCTGCGCAGCTAAGTGAGTACGTTTGCGGTCAGGCTATCGCAGCAATTTGCGCTGATCTCAACGCGGTGGTTGAAGGTCGACAAATGGACGATGACGCAACCGTATTACTGCGTTTTGAAAACGGTGCGCGCGGGGTGTTGATCGCCAGTCAAATCTGCGCTGGTGAGGAAAATAATCTCCGGCTGCGCGTGTATGGCGACAAAGGTGGCTTGGATTGGCAGCAGCACGAACCAAATACGCTGTGCTTAAAATGGGCTGATCGCCCTGCGCAGATACTGCGTGCGGGCGGGCCAGGACTGTCATCGCTTGCTTTGGCCAACAGCCGCACGCCGGCTGGCCATCCGGAAGGCTATTTAGAGGCATTCGCCAATCACTACCGAAATTTTGCCGGTCAGGTACGCGCACGGCTAGAGGGCCGCGACGCCACCGCGGTTGAGCGCGACGTGCCCGGTATAGCAGATGCTCTGCGTGGCATGCGCTTTATCGAGGCGACCGTTGCGGCGTCGCAATCCACCCGGAAGTGGCATCCCTTGCAAGCCATTGCGGAACTGGAGAATAAATAATGAAAGGCCCAGCTATTTTTCTTGCTCAATTTACAGGCAGTGAAGCTCCCTTTAATACCTTGGAAGGTCTGTGCGTTTGGGCGAAAGAATTGGGTTATGAGGGTGTGCAGCTCCCTAGTTTTGAGAGCAGCTTAATTGACCTGTCAGTAGCGGCGGAAAGCCAGGACTACTGCGATGAACTCAAGGGTCGAGTAGCGTCTGCAGGTCTGCAGATTTCTGAACTGTCGACCCACCTTCAGGGCCAGTTAGTGGCTGTGCACCCAGCGTACGACCAATTGATGGACGGATTTGCTCCCGCTGAGTTGCGGGGCAATCCAGCCGCGCGGCAGACGTGGGCGGTAAATCAATTGATGTTAGCGGCTAAAGCCAGTCAGCGCTTAGGGCTGACTGCTCACGCCACGTTTTCCGGCGCGTTGCTATGGCATACCTTTTATCCGTGGCCCCAGCGTCCAGCAGGTTTAGTAGAGGCTGGATTTGCAGAGTTGGGCAAACGCTGGCGCCCGATTCTTGATGCCTTTGACGAGGCGGGGGTGGATTGCTGCTTCGAAATTCATCCCGGTGAAGACCTGCATGACGGCGCAAGTTTTGAGCGTTTTCTCGAAGCCGTCGATCATCATCCGCGGGCAAATATACTCTACGATCCCAGCCATTTACTACTTCAGCAGATGGACTACCTCGCCTTTATCGATTTGTATCACTCGCGGATTAAAGCGTTTCATGTGAAAGATGCCGAGTTTCGCCCCAATGGTCGCAGCGGTGTTTACGGCGGTTATGACAATTGGGTGGACCGCCCCGGCCGCTTCCGCTCACCCGGCGACGGGCAGATCGACTTCAAGGCGATATTCAGTAAATTCGCCCAATACGGCTATGACGGATGGGCGGTGTTGGAATGGGAGTGTTGTCTGAAGCATCCAGAAGACGGCGCTCGGGAAGGGGCGCCCTTTATTCGCGATCACATGATACGCCTCACTGATCGGGCTTTTGATGATTTCGCTGGCGCGGGCGGCGACGACGCATTCAATCGCCAAGTGCTGGGGATCGAGCCGAATTAATAAGGCCGCATTGGCGGCAGCACAATGATAATAAGAGGTTGTTTCTATGAGCGAAGCGCTGGATCGTAAACGGCTTTTTCTGGTCGGTAATTTGTCGATATTTATGATCGGCTTAGGCTTTGCTGTGCGCGCTAGTATCGCGTCTGACATTCAGGCTGATATTTTTAATCAGATGAACTTGGCGCGCTCTGCCGCGCTGGTCGGCGAAGTGTTGGGGGCGACCTTTATCGGTTTTGCACTTACCCTTTTATTTGGTAGCGCACTGGTCGACAAAGTTGGAATGCGAGCCATGATGCTCTTTTCTGCATTGGGGTATATCGGCGGCAGCCTGGCTGTCGCTATCGCCTCTTTCATGCCGCTTAGCGGGATAACGTATTGGCTAATTTACATAGGATTTTTATTGACGGGTTTGGGTTGGGGCGCGGTAGAGGCGGCAAGCAATCCGATGATCACTGCGGTGTATCCGGATGAAAAAACCCGACGTTTGAATATACTTCACGCATGGTGGCCTGCGGGCGTTGTCGTTGGCGGGCTGGCCGGCTTAGCATTTTCTGCGCTCGACTTACCGTGGCAAGCAAATTTATTGATGCTGATAGTGCCCGGATTACTGCTGGCGTATCTCACACTCTCTACGATTTTTCCGGAGTCAGAAAGGGTGCAGTCGGGGGTTTCCTACGGTGATATGTTTCGCGAACTGTTTCGCGCGCCCAGCTACTTCATTTGGTTCTTTGCAATGATGATAACCGCTGCTACCGAACTGGCGCCCGGGCAGTGGGTTGATTTGGCGCTGACCAATATTGTCGGAATGCCGGGCATTTGGGTGTTGATTTACGTCAGTACGCTGATGTTTGTGATGCGGCATTTTGCGGGCGCCATCGCTAAATATGTATCGTCAGTCGGCTTGTTGTTTTGCAGTTGTGTGTTGGCGGCTATAGGCCTGTACGCGCTCAGTATCTCCAAGTCCCCGCTGGCCGCTTTTGCCGCAGCGACGGTGTGGGGAATGGGAGTGTGCTTTTTATACCCCACCATGTTGTCTGTTGTCAGCGAGCGGTATACGCGTGGCGGCGCCTTATTTTTAGGTTTGACCGGCTTTGCGGGTGGGCTTTCGATTCAATTTTTATTGCCGAAAATGGGCGCAATTTTCGATACCGCGAAAATCGAGGCGGCCGGTGGCGTAGCGCGTTTGGCGAGCTTGGAGGGGGCAGAGATGCTTGCTGTGTTGAGGTATGCTTCCGTAGAATCATTCCAATCCGTCGCCATCTTGCCCCTGTTGCTCCTACCGGTATTTGGCATGGTTTGGTGGCGAGATCGCGTTACAGCGGCGTACAAAAATGACAGTGCGACATAGCCTGAGCGTCGTCACTGAAGGAGTCACATGGTAACCATTAAAGACGTCGCCAAACTAGCCGGGGTGTCGATCGCGACGGTATCGCGCTCGCTGGCCGAGCCAGATAAAGTGTCGGAAAAAACCCGAAATAAAGTCATTCAGGCGGTCGAGGAAAGTGGCTATGTTGCAAACACATTGGCCCAAAATTTTCGCCGGCGCAGAAGTAACACCGTACTCGTGTTAGTGCCAGACATCGCCAATCCGTTCTTTGCCAATATTATTCAAGGTATCGAACAAGTCGCTCGGCAATTTAAGTACCGAGTGCTTTTAGGTGATACTCAGGGCTACGACGAGAACGAGCGTATTTACAGTGATTTAGTCTCTCACAAACAAGCTGATGGCATTATCTGTCTCGGTCGAAATATTCCATTCCCGTATCGCAAAGGTCGACAGTCGCTCGACCCCGCTTGGCCGCCTTTTGTTATGGCCTGTGAGTACCATCGAGATATTCCCGTTCCGGCAGTGGGTATAGATAATGTCGCTGCGGCGGAGGTGGGGGTTCGCCATTTACTAAGCTTGGGGCATCGTCATATAGCCTATATTGATGGCCCCGAAGACTCTATTCTTTGTGAGGACAGGCTTCAGGGTTACAAAAATGCCCTGAAGTCGAGTCAGCTTCGTTTTGAAAAGGGCTTGGTCGCGCAGGGCGACTTTACTTTAGCATCGGGTTACCGTGCTATGACCACGCTGTTGCAAAGGAAGCAGCGTCCGAGTGCGGTATTTTGTGCGAACGACGAAATGGCGATTGGCGCAATGCAAGCCTGTCGCGATGCAGGGTGTGAGTTGCCCAGGGATATCTCCATTCTGGGTTTCGATGACATCGTTTTTGCTGAGTACACCAGTCCGCGTCTAACGACAATTCATCAGCCCCGCAATGAAATAGGCGAGCAGGCAATGACGCTGTTGCTCAATATTTTGTCTGGCGCAAGCCCCGCAGCTAGCCGCGTTATTTTGCCGTTTAGCCTCGAGTTAAGAGATTCTACAAAACGTCTTGAATAAGTTTCAAATAAATTTAAAACGACGCTTCCCTGAAATCTACCTTCGACCGGTTTAGGTTTGGCAGGGTGTTAGTGCGTGCAGGCCTATCGCTTATTAAGTATGCGAGCCGACTCAGGGGCTATTTAGTGGGGCGGCGGTGAGCTGCGTCTTTCGGGATTGGGTGAAATTTGAGTGCTGCGTTAAAACACAGCAGATAGCGATAATTGTCGGATCTGAGAAATTGCAGAGCGTCACACTGTATCAAGTCGAAAGACTTAGGTTTCCGCTTGGTGCTACTGTGACTTCTCTCCCCGCTCGCTGGCCCAAAACACGCCTTTCAATTTCGCGACGCCAGCTTTGCGCGCAGCTATGGCGAGTTTATGTGCCTTCTTTTCTCCGTATTGTTGGAAAGAGAATGTTGCCTTGCCGAAGGTGCCTGGTTTTTCTCCGGGCCAGTGGGCCTCCCAGTACCAGAGTTCTTTAATACAATTATTTTTTAGTTTGTATCTCTTCGCGTAGCTGTAAACACCAGTAATACCTGACTTGTTATTACTGCGCTGGATATTACACATTGCTTGACGCGTAGTGGGTGGGTACTTATCTATGATCTCGTCGCGGAAGACTTTCGCCGCAGCCAGGGCTTTGCGCTTGCCCTTAAAGGTTTTATCGGGGAAATTCTTGACGTGCATCTTGTTCTGTCTACGCAGGCTGACCCGCCAAGCGTGTGTGCGATGGTAGTCATCATCAATTCGAGTTATGCCGTACATGGCTTTGCTTTTTGGCATGAGGTTCCGTGTTGTGTGCTCAATCAATATCGGCGTGATTATATCAACATGTACAGGATAGATTTAATACCCTGAGTATATAAATTACCTAAAAAATGGCAAAAGACCTTATTCAGGCACTTGTTGTTTGCGCAAAAGATGGTTTATAGCTCTATACACCACGCTTTATCAAGCTGGACTCTATAGTCGTGATTTGTTCATTTGCGACAAGGTCTCGCTTGAGCCAGCGATGTCATTCCATAAACGGCGCCCTGAATAGCATCAAAATCGCGAGCTAAGCTAGTATTCACAATACAAAATTCAGGATTTCACTCATAGGCCGTAAGGAGAGATAGGAAGTGGGCGATGGCCTGTGATGGCGTAAATCTCAGGGTAAGAGGTAGGGATGTGGCTTATTTTTATTGAACTAAATATAGTTGCTCCGGCTTGCACAGAAAGATAGCTATAAAAGGAGGTCGCTGTCTGTGCAAGTCAGAGCTATTACAAATGGTTTAAAACTTAATTGTGCCGCCCGCGTTTCGACGTTTCCTATTAGAACGCTTATAACCACTAATTAATTTGTGGCCTCAGCGCTAGCTAAAGATGGAGCGCTTTCGTTGGGTGTAGCATAGGATTCTCGCAGTTTTCGCTTTAGAATTTTCCCGCCCGCGTTGCGCGGAATACTATCGATAAAGACAATTAGTTTAGGTACCTTAAATCCGGATAGATACTCGCGAGTGAATTCTGATATTTCTGAGGCATTCACCTGTGATTTTACAACGAGTAGTGCTAGAACAATCTCGCCCCATTTTTCGTGAGGTGCGCCGATGACAGCGGCGTCGGCAACAGCTGGGTGTCGCATGAGGACGGATTCAACCTCCAGGGAAGATATATTCTCCCCACCTGAAACGATGATGTCCTTCAGTCTGTCGACAACAAAAAGATAGCCTCGCTCGTCGATACGGCCGATGTCGCCGGTAAGTAAATAACCATTCTGGATGGCTTCATTTGTAGCCTCTGGATTATTCCAGTACCCCTTCATAACCAGGTCAGATTTTACTCTTATTTCGCCTATCTCCCCCTGGGCGACTTCACTGCCATCTGGAGCGCATATTTGAATATGGCTTCCAATGATAGGATGACCCGCCGAGCCAAACAGTGAAGAATCCCTGGAGTCGAAAATTTCTTTGTGAGCTCTCGCGCCAAGCATCGATATAACACTATGGGTTTCAGTCATGCCATAAATCTGTACAAAATCACATGAGAAGTGCTGACGCCCTGCGCGCAGTACCGGCTCACTTATTGGCGAAGCACCATAAATAATACTTTTTAGACTGCGATAGTCATAATCCTTTCCGTCACCCAAAGATGTGCAAGCTTGGATCATTGCGGGAACTAGCGTCGCATGTTCAAGCTCTTCGGAGCTTATGAGTTCACACGCAGCCTGGGGATTAAACTCACTTCTCAATATCAACGTTGCACCTTTGCTTAGGCACAGCAATGATATGAAGATGCCACCTACATGAAACAGCGGCAGCGTTTGATACATTTTTTCCTTGGGTAGAATAGCGATATCAAATGTAAGTGAAATTGCTATTAGTTGGGATACACAATTTCCTTCTGTCAGCACTACTCCTTTGGGGAAACCACTGGTGCCTGAGGTATAAACTTGAAGGTAGTCTCGCTGCGGTGTAAAGGACAGTTCATTTTTCTCGACGGACTGTTCTGATAACCAGCGTGAAAAACATAGCCCAATTTCAGAATCACTACTCGATATATCTTTTAGAATAAATGTGTTTTGGCATTCGATGTCGCCAAGCAGGGTAGCGGTTTCTTCGTCCATTATGACGCATTTAGATTGAGCATCATCGATGATCCAGCAAAGTTCGCTGCGGGTAAGCCTGCGGTTGATGGGAACAATAACGGGGCCACCAAGTAATGCCGCCGCTAAGAGAACGAGCGTCTCGTAGCGGTTTTTGCAGATGAGCGAGATACGATCATTTTGACTTAAACCCAGTGATCTAAACCCGTTTACTGCTTGCCAGGCATTCATATGTAAGCGTGCAAAACTGTAACTACCATTTTCGTCGGCCACTGCAATGTCATGGGGACGAGTTTCGCAGTAGAAATTAATTGACGAAAAGGGATGGATGCCGGAAGTCATTGTTAGCCTCCCATCAACGAAATTAGCCGACGAGCGATATTTCCATAGGGCGGGTAAAGAAGTTTAATACCGGTGAAGCGACCGATTCCGCGCTGTCTGAAGACGGGCTTCATATGAGAAAAAGTGGTGAATCCTTCCTTGCCATGATATGACCCAAATCCACTGGAGCCAACTCCCCCGAACGGTTGTGCTGCTTGCAGATACTGCATCATTACGTCGTTTATAGTTACTCCTCCGGCGTGGGTAGATTCCAGTACCTGTTCTTGCAGGCGACGCGAATTGGAAAACAAATAGAGGGCAAGCGGTCTTTCTCTTTCATTAACAAATGAAATTGCCTCATCGGTTGATGCGACTTCAATGATTGGAAAGATAGGACCGAAAATCTCTTCCTTCATAACGCGACTATTGAGATTCGGGTTGATCACCAGGGTTAGTGGAAACTTGCGGCTTGCGATGTGCGCAGGGGTCGGGTCTTCCATGCGGATAATGGTGGCACCTTCCGCTTCAGCCTCATTGACTAAGGTCGTCAAGCGATCGTAGTTTGCGGTGTTGATTATTGATGTGTAGTCCTTAGAGGAGATACCCTCCGGAAAATGGTTGCGAAAGTGCCTACTTATCCACACCTTAAAGTTTTCAGTACTTCCCTTTGGGAGCAAGGCGTAATCAGGCGCGATACACGTTTGGCCAGCGTTATAGGTTTTTCCCCAGAGAACCCGCTTTGCAAATTCATCAATAGGGTATTGGTCGTGGACTATGACTGGGCTTTTTCCGCCCAGCTCTAGCGTAACGGGGGTTAGATTTTTAGCGGCGGCCGCCATAACGAAACGTCCAACACGTGTTGAGCCGGTAAACATTAAGTGATCGAATGGCAGTGCCGAGAAGGCGGCTGCGGCATCCGCTTCGCCGCCCACAATAGAAATGTGATCGTTGTCGAATACGCTGGAGATAATTTTTCGAAGTACGTTTTCTGAGGCTGGCGTGCATTCAGACATTTTCACTATGCAGCGATTGCCCGCAGCGATAGCAGATGCTAAGCCAGAAACAGCAATGTTTATAGGGTAATTCCACGGAACAATAATGCCGACTACGCCGCGCGGCTGCGGCGCGATTTTGTTCTCGCCGGGCAAAAACCAAATACCGGTTCCGCGCGATCGTGTTCGCATCCAGCTCGCCAAATGTCGGCTTGCGTACTCGATGTTACCAACACTATTGCTGATCTCAGACAGTCTGGTTTCTTCCGTGCAGCGACTGCCAAAGTCCTTGGATAGTGCGGCAATGATTTCGTCACTGTTGTCCGTTAGCGCCTCTTTAAGTGCTTTAAGCTGGCGCCTTCTCTCGTTTAAAGAGGGAAACTTATTGTTCTCAAACGCGGCTTTCTGTTGATGAAAGGTCGAGATAAAGTCATAGGGTATGTCGGCGCTCGCCGGCCGGTCATTCAAATTTACTATGCTCATACGTTCTCCGTTTCTCAATGGTGAGTAAAATGGCTGTGGTTCTATTTGCTGCCGGAGGTTTTAGTCAGAAGGTTCGGCGCGGAGCATTGAAATAACGGCGTAGAACAGAGTTACTGCGCCAATTAAGGCTGGGAAAAACGCGAGCGCGCCGGCTAAGCTCGCTTCGCCTAGGACGTTGGATTCAAGCGTCAATCCGCGATTGGGCGCGAACATGCCAAAAAGATAAAACATAAAGTTGGCCCATACCGCTATTATTGTCCCCATAAAAACGCGAAAGCCTTGGGTATCGTTTAGATACACGGCACGCATTGCGCATCCAAGGGCTACCGCCATAGTGCCATTCATCATCATTCCGATATGCACGGTGCGCCAGCCAGCGGTGCTACCTGGCACGGTGAACTCGATAAGAATGGGGATGGGGCTGAGGGACGCGCCGCCGAGCATAGAGAAAATAAGTACAAAGCCAGTTACTAAGGAAACCAAGATGGCTGCGAGCCCGTGGCGTATTAAGCTAATTGAATAATGACGTTGCATTTTGTAGCCCCATTTGATGTCGTATAGACCGAATTCACAATAGCCCTGCGGTTGACGGAGCTGCTTGTGTCGTTTGTATTGTTATTACTGAGGCCTATCCTACATAAGTTTCCAGATTTGCAACCCGATCAAAGTGTCGGGATTGATATATTTTTATTAGTCAATCATAGTTGTACGAATTTTGGGCATCGCTGCGTGATACGTGGCTTGGATAGCCGTAATTGGGGGTTGTGCCGGTATTGGCGTGGGTGACGCGCCAGCGATTTGGTGGGCGCGTGATGATGAATCTGTGCTGCGGCGTGTCAGTGAATCAATGCAATTTCAGTGTCTATAGTAGGTTTGATGCGCTGAATCACATTTTTAGTGACTAAAATGTGTTCGGATTGTCAGTGGACGGTTTTTTGGCGAAGCGAATGACTACCACCTTGTGCTGTACGGCATAAAAATTCACCTTCGGTGGATTAATAATAAGGATAATATTTTGTGGATGAAGTTGGGTTAACATTTAGTCAGTTTCAAATTCTCGAAACGAAGCTTAAGCCGCCTAGTATAAGAGCAGAGGCGCTCACTAGAGATCAGTTATCCCAGCACGCAGTGTGTGACACATCAGGCACGGGGTTACTGACTATTGTGGCTTCCGCCGGCTCAGGTAAGAGCACCTTGATGGCCGAGCTGTTTAGTAACTCCGAAAAGAACAGAAAGTATTGTTGCTGGTTGAGTTTGGATGAAGACGACAATGAGTCATCTATTTTTTATAAGTACCTCATCGCCAGCATATACAATCTAGATCCCAAGAGTGCTACTCGTGAATTGGCCTTTCTTAAGGCAAACCCCTCCAGGAATTACAACTCCCTGTTTGACTCGCTGTTAGCCAGAATAATATCGATAAAAAGCAAATTCGTACTGTTTGTAGATGATTTTCAGTTTATCAATAACCCGGATATCGTTCGATTTTGGAATAAACTGATTACTAATACGTCTGCGAATATGTGCGTGGTGATTGCGAGTCGAAATGCATTGCCACTCGATCTAAGTCGTCGCCAAATTTCGGGGATGATAACGGAAGTTAAACAGGAAAAACTCAATTTAACGGCCAGTGAAATCGTCAAGTATTTACAGAGCGTCCATAATATTGAATGCTCTATTGAGTCGGCGGAAACCCTACATAGATCTACCGAAGGGTGGGTGGCTGGTATTCAGCTAGCTGCCTTGGCTATGTCTAATTCCACTGAATCAGTGACGACATTTATTGAAGGATTCACGGGAAAGGATAAATCGCTAACGGAGTACCTATTAAAGACCGTGCTGGGGGCCTTGCCCTCAGAAGTGCGAGAGTTCCTTTTACTTACCTCCCCCTTAATTCGCTTCTCAGCCAGTCTTTGTAATCATGTTAGTCATTTGGCTAATGGCCACGCAATGCTGGATTATCTGGATAAAAATAATCTTTTCATCGTAAGCGAGGATCGCGAAGCGGTTTGGTTTAGATACCATCATTTGTTCGCTGATTTTCTGCGATCAGAGCTTAAAAAGGTGAATCCGGCTAAGTATAAAGAGGTCTGCATTAACGCGGCTAAATGGTGCGAAAATGAAGACATGCTTACCGAGGCAATACAGTATTATTTAACATCGAAAAGTTTTGAGAAAGCAGCGGATTTAATAACGACTAGAGCGCCAGATTTTGCCTTACTTCGGGGAGATCACTATACCGTACTCGATTGGATGCGCCGTTTACCGGCAGAATACCATGCCAATCGTCCAAGACTTCTACTGGTGCATGCATGGTCTAGTGCATTTAGTCGTGATCCTGAAAACGCAGTCGACCTTTGCCGAAAAGTATTGGCCGGATTGGCTGATCCCAGCTTGTTCTTGTGGTCACTAAGTGATGTTGAAAAGGACGAATGTTATTGGCGGGCCAAATCGACAGAGGCGATCGCGACAGTTTGCGCGGACGAATTAGTGACTAGCTCCGGGCTGTGCGAAAGTGCGCTGAGTGAAATCCCTTCGACGGAATTTTTTAATATCTCATCTATCCATAATTGCTTGGGTTACGCCTTGCTCGGCCGGCGAGAATACCTGAAAAGTGTGCATCATGCGGCAGAGGGATATAAGTACAGCATTAAGGCGGGCTCTAATTACGCGTCTTTATGGGCGGAATTCGTAGAAGGTGTCGCAAATATTGAAATGGGTAAGCTGCGGATGGCTTTTGAAAGTGCATCAAAAGCATCTTATAAAGCAGGGCCTATCGATGACAACAATATATACCTTTGCGCAATGGCGGATTTCATTCACACCGATATTAATGTGCAAAAATGTAACTTTAATCTCGTTAAGAGAAATTCCTACTATGGTCGATCCTTTCTCTCTCTTTACGGCCCAGTTGAGCCATTGTTACTGGCATTTCGCAATGAAGCGCGACAGTTGGCGTGGGCTGGAAGTTTAGATTTAGCACGCCAGGTCTTACATCAGGGGCAAGAAACCGCGTTAACGACCAATCAGCCTCGCTTGCATTTTGGCTTAGTCGCAGAGGAGATTGAGCTTCAAATTTGGGATAATCAGGCCGCGGCGGCAAGAGAGACTGCGCTGCGAAATGATTTCTTCAATATTCAGAAAGAGGATGTGCCGGAAGAGCTAATACCCGCGTTTTCGGACACCTCGCAACTACTTCTCGCTCGCTTGTATCTAGCTGAAAATAAGGTGGAAGAGGCCTACAAAATCATTGTGAAACTCATCAACTTAACCCAGATGAAGTACAGTGAGAGCATGCGCCAGTTGTATACCTTGCGAACAATGAAAGCGGTAGCACTATGGCAACTTGGCAGTAAAAAAGAGAGTGCCAGGGAATTAGATAAAGTCATCACTGCGGCCTGTTTAGAAGATCACGCTTATCCAATCGTTGTGTCTGGGCGCCGAGTTGTGCCTATCTTAGAGGAAATGCAATCTAAGCGCGCCAATGGAATTTTAAGTGGCGAGCTTAGTGTAAAGCATGAATTTGTAGACCGGCTGCTCCGCCTTTTAAATGGTGATGCGAAAGATACGGTCGGCGATAGCAAATCTGAGTCGTTTGAAGGGGATAGCTGCGAGTTAACTAACCGCGAGGTCGATATACTTAAATTAGTTGGTGCGGGAATGACTAACAATGATATTGCACGCGAGTTGATGCTATCAATCGCGACGGTTAAATGGCATCTCCATAATGTTTACCAGAAAGTCGAAGTGCGTAGCAGAACTGCAGCAGCAGCCTATGCGAGAAAGATAAATCTTATCTAAGGTTTGTTTTAAAACCGTTCCCTATCTGAGGTAGATATTCAGTTTCTGAGCAAATTTAGCTTTAGAGGCTAGGGTTTTATTAGCTCGATAGAAGGGTTTACCCTCCTTTGAAAGAAAATCACCATATTTGTTACTTATTTTAAGCGTAATGGTTGCGAATAAAATTTGTCGTAACTAATTGATATTAAATGTTTTTGTTGTGTTTATGTGCGTGCTACCCAACCTTTAGGTGTGGGTGTGGTTTTATAAACTTACTAAACCCCATCTATCGGTTTGTCTTAGTTCCATTTGATTGTGTAATCCTAGCAACATAAGAACTAAGGAGAGTAGCCATGAATACACTTTCTTGTGGCCATCCAATGGATGGCTTTCCGGTGCGTCCCCTTCAATTTGATTTGAGTAAAGTCGAATTTAACGACCCGTTGTGGAGCCGAACTAAGCCAGAATTCTCATTATTCATTAATTCGCTGGGAGTGCATGTTCCGTATTTTGAGCGCTACCTGGTGAGAGCATTATCTTTGGCTAAAAAGCTTATAAAAGACGAGTCGCTACTGCGCGACGTGTCCGCCATTATCGGTCAAGAAGGTCATCACGCCAAGAATTTTATTTCCGTAAATCAGTGGTTGTCAAAAAGATATCCTGAAATTGAGTACTACGATAAGCGAGCGCGAAAGTACTTTTCGGACCATGCAAAGAATGACGATATGAGGCGCTTACTCGGCTTCACTGCAGGATATGAGACATTCACATTCCTTGGCGGAATCATCATTTTAGACAAGCACGAAGAGTGGTTTAAGGACAGCGACGGCGTGATGAAAGCCTTGTGGATGTGGCACCAGGTTGAAGAGGTTGAGCATGGAGCGGTGGCATTCGACGTCTATAAATACTTGTATGGCGAGTTTGAGTGGTATCGGAAATGGATGGTGTTGTCAGCCTTGGTGCATATCGCCAAAGAAACCATTGAATGCTATTGGGCGATGGCAAAAGTAGAGGGTTGGCTAAGAAACCCCTTTGTGGCCACCCAAAAAATGTGTTTCTGCTTTACTACTTTGGGGCGATTCCTGAAGTCAGCACTGCCTGTATTCAAAAGAGATTATCACCCAAGGCTGCACCCAAAAGTGAATACGATCCAAAATCCAATCCAAATTGCTTGGCGCCGATACGAGAAAAGTGGAGGTGATGTGCTTGAGATCGACCGTCAGCGCATGGCCGAAATAATGAACGTGGCGTAAAACCAAAAGTAATTCGAATTTAATTAAGTAACTTTAGCTGGGAATGGTATTTAGGTGAAAAGTAATTTAGAAAAAGTGGATATTATATTTATAGAAAGTAGTGGTGTGGAAAAAACGGTATCTGCAAGTGTTGGTGTAAGTCTTATGTCGGTTGCTAAAGACAATATGATTGAGGGTATCGACGCTGATTGTGGCGGGTGTTGTGCTTGCGGTACTTGCCGAATATACGCCGAAACTAATATCGATAGATTATTTCCCGACCCAGATGAAATGGAGTCGGCAATGTTGGAGTTTGCTGCAGACGATGGTTCGGCGCAAAGATTAAGTTGCCAGTTAGAAGTGGGCGCGGCGTTTTCAGGTTTACGTGTGCGCGTGGTGGTCTGATTTAGAGCACGGCTTGATGATGAGAATAGTAATAATAAAGTATAAAAATATAGGGTCTAACAATGGATAATTATCGATTTCGTATTGCTGCATGAGTGATGCGTAACAGATTGATAGCGGTATTTTGTTTTGTTTGCATTACCGTGTTTTTTGCTGTGGGAATGCGTGGGCTAACCATAAAAACCATATTCTCGGATTTACTACCTAAAGATGACCCCTACGTTCAGGTGTTTAGTGATCATCCTAATTTTGGTAATCCCTTAACCGTAACGGTTATGATTAAGCGCACGACAGGCGATATTTATAATGCCGATACATTGCGTAAAGTGTGGGAGTTTACTCGCGCGATAGATCTGGTGCCTGGGATTAACCACGACTCACTTATCTCAATAGCAACTGAGAAAGCGCGTTACGCAGAAGCCACGCCAAATGGCGTAGATATGCGTCCCTTGATGGAAGACACTGTACCATCTTCGCAGGCTGCTCTGGATGATTTTCGTCGCCGAGTTGAACAAAGTCCCAATGTCCGCACCTTCTACGTTTCAGGTGACGAAACGGCGACCATCATCACGGCTGCATTCTTGGAAAATCTCCTGGATTATGATGTTGTTTTTTCGTCAGTACAGGATTTGGCAGCTAAATATCGCGATGATAATCATGAAGTATATGTCGTTGGGCAGCCTATCCTGACCGGTTGGGTTTATAAGCTGCAAGAACAAACATACATGATATTTGGCATAACATTGCTTGCGCTGGTTGTCGCACTGGCTTTGTACATGCGTAATATTGCCGGTACTTTAACGCCGATTATATGCAGTTCGGTAGCAGCAGTTTGGGGTTTTGGCTTGGTGGGTTGGATATCAGCGCCGATAGAGCCGTTGTTGATGATTGTCCCACTGCTATTGGTTGCTAGATCCTTCTCACACTGTGTTCAGTTTAGTGAAAGATACTACGAGATTTATGCACATCTAAAGGATAAAAGGAAATCTGCCGAAGTAGCGATGGGCGTCATGATGGCACCCTCTATTCTGGGGGTTATCACCGAGGTTCTGTCGCAAATATAGTATTCTTCGTAGAAAATCGACAATCAGTTTTCGGCTTACGCAGCTAAAGCGTAAAATTGGTCGGTCGGTGTCAATGCGCCCGCCAAATTTTTCTTCATTTGCCCTTTCTGCAACATAGCAACTAGCTCAATTCCAGCCAAAGTACTTTGGGCGCAGTGAAAGCTTTTAAAGCCTAGCATCGATCGTGTTATTCGCTTTACACGACGATGATCCTGCTCTACAACATTGTTAAGATATTTGCATTGACGGATTTTTACTCGTCGATGATTTTCTTGATTAAATCTATTGATTCCAGCTTTATTAGCTCCACTTTTATCTATATTGATCATGCTAGGCTGACCATTACGGCTGATGGATTTGTTAAGGAAACGCGCCGCAGCTTTGGTATCACGCTTTGCGGCGAGTAGGAAATCAACCGTATTCCCTTGTTTATCGACGGCGCGATAATAATATCTCCACTCACCTTTTACCTTGATGTATGTTTCGTCAAGTCGCCAGCGGCTGCCTGGTTGTTTCTTCTTTTGATGAAAGGCTTTTTCCAACTTTGATGCATAGTAAACAACCCATCGATTCAATGTACTATGGTCAACTTTAATGCCGCGCTCAGCCATCATCTCCTCAATGTTCCGGTAACTTAGTGAATAGGCGCAGTACCATCGGACGCACTGGAGGATAATGCATTTGGGAGTGTGACGACCTTTGAAAGTGATCATACATGGCTCATATGGATATTTTGGAAATTCAATTCTAGCAAATAAGCTGCGGCTTCTGTTTTATGCGACAGAACCTACAGTCTTCCGTCATTGCTATATTCAGCGGATTTCTAAAGTGGCAATGCGTGTTGATACAGAATCATAGCGCGCAGTTTGTTATATCCACTCTTCATCGCCCTCTGGACCAATTAACGAGCTAATACCGTCGTGTCGAATGATGCGTTGAACTTCTTTTAGTGCGTCAGAGTCGATTTCAAAAGTATCGTCCCAAACCGTGGAGTTATTGTATTCATCAATCACCTCAAGACACCATCGACTTTCTCCTTCGAGTTTATATATTTCGACGCGCACGAATTGGTTCCCGCTGAATAGCTCTTGAGATAGGGGTGAGATTATAACGATTGAAATATTTTGCATACAGATTGGCCTTGGGCGCGGTTGCCTTGGGTTGTCATTTGCAGGTGACCGCCAGTTTCCTATTCGGTGCGTTTTAGCACAAGTTCGGCTTTTGGCTCGAGCAATGAGTGGATATATTAATTGGTCTCGAGTCTCGGTGGCTTTGGATTAATTTTATTGTTACTGCAGTAGTAGCTAGGTGACCGAAGGTCATGGAAGCGGTTGCTACGTGTAGGTCTAAATTCAAAAGTGTCACGGAAAACGTCACGGAGTGTCACGGGGAGTAAAAACCATCAGGCGAAAAAAAACGGCAAGCCAGTAAGTAACTGATTTACCGTTCTTTTATTTGGTAGCGGGGGCAGGATTCGAACCTACGACCTTCGGGTTATGAGCCCGACGAGCTACCAGACTGCTCCACCCCGCAACTGATCTTTTGTCTTTTTCTCTAAGACAGGGCGCGCATTATAGGGAGGGAAATTCGCTATTGCAACCGCTTCTCGAAGATAAAACTAAAAAAGCCGACATTTATTGTTTTGCTTTGAAAAACAACAGCTTTAGATTCTCTTTCAACGTCCCGTCCCGTTTGTTGCAGGAGTTGGGGATTCCTAAAATGCGCTCACTTGAGGTGTTGCTTATTTGAGTGCGTCAGCTTCGCTGACCACGGGGCGGTCGGTTTTGGTGCCGCGCATGATGTTGCCTTCTGGCGGTGTGTTGCCGTCCCAGTGGGCCAACATCACGTGGTCATCGTGTACTTCCACTAATACGCCGACAAAGGGCATGTCCATCATGCTGCCTTCAACGCGGTAGCTAACAAGATCGCCAGCTTTAAAGGTGTCGGGTTCAAAATTCAGGTCAAACGGGCATTTTTCGTCGCTTGAGCTACCCATATTCATCATGGTGTGTGGCCTCTTTCTGGTGGGTGGCAATAGTTGTTAGACGGAGGATTATAGCAATTATTGAGTATGTAGCTAGCGAAGCGAGGTGTTTCTCCGTAGTTCGTTGGCCTTCGCCAGTGCTATATATTTAGAGCTTATCAAGCTAGTCTGTGTCTTTCGACTTAGCTGATGAGAGTAAACAACAATGAAAGTCCTGCGTTTCGTTATCTATGTTGTGATCGTATTGATGGCGACGCCTTTCTTGCTGGTGCATTACGGCCCGCCCGGTGTGGCGACGACGTCAAAGGTCGCTTTGCACGCCTTGGTGGGCTACGGCGGCGATGAGCCGGATGGCAATATTGTTCGTCGTCAATTGAGTGTTGCTGAAGGCTATCGCTTGGACTTGTATGCGACGGGTCTTGGTAAAATTCGCTTTATGCATGTCACCGATGCGGGAGATATTTTGCTCAGTCGTCCACGCAGCGGCGAGGTGCTGATTTTAAAAGCCGATACCAGTGGCGATCGATCGCCAGATGACATCCGAGTATTGCTAAGCGGTCTGACTCGTCCCCACGGCCTGGATTATGCCGATGGCTGGTTATATATCGCCGAATCCAATGGCGTTGCTAAAGTCGCGTTTGATGTTGAGTCTGGCGACATCATTGGTGACATTTCGAGGGTGGTGACGGGGCTCGGCGATAAGGGCGGTCATTGGACTAAGACATTGCGTATTGGTACTGATGGCTGGTTGTATTTGAGTTCGGGCTCAACATGTAATGTTTGCGAGGAGACGGATCCTCAGCGTGCAACGATTATGCGGTTTAAGCCAGATGGAAGTGAGCTTGAGGTGTATGCAAGTGGTTTGCGCAACAGTGTTGGTATGGACTGGTCGCCATGGAGCAATGAGTTGTTTGCAACGGACAACGGTCGAGATTTGCTCGGGGATGATTTTCCACCGTGTGAGTTAAATAATATTGTGGCGGGTGGGTTTTACGGCTGGCCCTATTTCAACGCATCTACCCCTGATCCCGATTTGGGTGACAAGCTGCCCAGTGATTTGCCGGCGAACCGGCCGCCAGCCCATGAATTTAGAGCTCACAACGCGCCTTTGGGCATTCGTTTTATACGGCATAGCAAGCTAGCGGGGTTTGAGCGCAGCGCACTAGTCGCCTTGCATGGCTCGTGGAATCGCAGCATACCCGATGGTTATAAAGTTGTTTCCCTGCAATGGCAGCCCGATGACACGATTGTCGAAAGCGATTTTGTCACTGGATTTTTGCAAGACGGAAAATTGCTGGGGCGTCCGGTAGACGTTGCTGAAGCCCGCGATGGCAGTATTTTTATTTCTGATGATTACTCTGGCTCTATTTATCGTGTGGTTCCTGCCGATGGCGCTGAGTCGTCATTTAGTCTGACCTCAACGGTGAAAACGCCAGACACGAATATCGGGGTGCTGGACGCTTACGACGCAACACAACGAGCAGCCTTAGTCTCGCAGGGGGAGGCGCTTTATCAGCAATTTAATTGTGCGGGCTGTCATGTTCCGCAGACGGCAAATGCGCTGACCGCGCTGCATGAGCGTTACAATGCGGCGAGTTTGACGGATTTCTTTAGCGCGCCAACACCGCCTATGCCCGCTTTTCCCTTGAGCGCGGAGCAGCGAGAGGCTTTGGCGGTGTACTTGTTTGATCGGGAATTAAGGTCGGCGAAATAAGTCTTGCTTAGCGGTCTTGTGTGTCGTTTTCTGTCCGTCGGATAATGGCTTGCAAGTCGCTGCGGCGATCAAACATGCGGTCTGTATACATATTGAGCAGACCGCGTAAGGCCGCGAAGGGCGCCCAGCGTTTTGGCACAATAATGCGTGGCGCACGTTTAGCTAATCCTTGCGTAACTGCCAATGCGACCACCTCGGGCGTGATCAACTGCCGGAACGGGGCGGGAAATACCTTTTCAATTAATTCAGACGCGTGGGGGTTGGCGCCGAAGGCAACACGGGTCATCGGCGTTTTTATCCACCCTGGGTAAAGCACGGTGGCGGTGGCGCCTGTGCCAGCCAGCTCTGCGCGCAGGGCGCGACCAAAGCTTTCCACTCCGGCTTTAGACATGGCATAGGGCGCATTGATGACGCCATTGCCAAAGGCATAAACGGATGATGTGACTAGCACTTGTCCCTTGGCCTTCATGATTTCTGGCAGTGCCGCGCGGACTGTTCGCCAAACACCTAGCAGGTCAATTTCGATAATGCGTTCAAATTCGATTTCATCTGCGCTGGCAATGGTTTTGGGGGTTTGCCAAGCTACACCGGCATTGGCAAAAACGATATCGAGGCGATTAAACTTTTCAACCGCCTTGGCGACCAGCGCTTTGCTTGCATCTAGGTCAGTTACATCTAGGGTGTGCCACATGACGCGACTGGTGTCGAATTCGGCGGCGAGTTTTTCAAGTGCATCGGCGCCAAGGTCGGTCAGCACCAGGCTGGCTCCCTGACGATAAAATTCCCTCGCACTGGCCGCGCCAATGCCACCTGCGGCGCCGGTAATAAAAATAACTTTATTATTAAAATTATAATGAGTCATATGGTATTCCGTCGCCGTTATTGCGTTATGTATGTCGAACGGGGCGAGCGTCGCCCCGCGTTCTTACAGAGCGTGGCATCGCGCTGCCCCAAACCCGCCGACTGTAACGTCGCGCTCACAGTTTCATTCCCCGCGCGTTGTGCAGGGCGTCGTGGTAGAAGGCCAGTTGGTCAGCAATGCCAGTATCGAAGTCTTTGCCGGTATAAATGTCAAAATGGCCGATATCATATTGTTTAAGCGTGGCAGTGTTAGGCATGAGTTTGGCCATTTTGATCGCCGCTTTAGCGGGCGCGACGGTGTCTTTATTGCAGACTTGAATCAGCGCAGGGCAGCGAATCTTTTTCGCTTTGCTAATCGGGCGATACAAGGACAACACTAATACGGTGCGGGCGCTCATTTCATTGCGCCAGCCGGGGGCGGTGATGGCGTGATAGCCGCTGAGCGCGTCGTGACTAGTCATGGCGGCGAGTGCGCCGGGCTCGGCAATGAGGGGGATATAAAGAGGGCTCATGCCGAGTGTTGCACGGGCCTGATCAATTAAGCCGCAGCTGCTTAGCTTGCTTAAGTGAACTGGGCCGGCGTATTTTAAAATTTCTAAGCTGGCGGCGCGGCCGTCGACCATTGGTCCCTGGGCCGAGACAGCTAACAAGCGCTGATCTTCTGCCGCAATACTGAGCACATGACCGCCCGAGAATGACGTTCCCCACAATATGATCTGCTCAGAATTCACGCCTTTCAGCTGGCGGGCAAAGTCGATGGCGGCACGCCAGTCCTTGAGCTGATCGCTGACTTTTAGCAGTTGGCGGGGTTCGCCGTCGCTATCGCCAAAGTAGCGATAATCAAAAACAAGGACATGATAACCCTCGGCGGAAAAGCGTTCGGCGTATGGGGCGAGGCCGCATTCGCGGGTGCCACCTAAGCCGTGGGCCATTACTATGCAGGCGCTGTTTTCCTGGTCTGATTGGCTGGGGTAGTGCCACGCGCTGCAGCGTGTTCCCTCGCTATCAAATTCCACATCAAAACGTGTGGTGCTGGTGTGTGTCGTCATAGCTCGCTCCCAAGTTCCTTATTATTTTCTCTAGCATTGTATTATTTCACTGCAGCGTCGCACTGTGGGCGGCGCGCTCGAATGAAAAGGCGTGTCGGCGCTCTTGTCTATAATGCACGTATTCGCGGGAATGTCCCGCACTCTGTTTGGGTTTTATATGGCGGGGTGTTGCTACGCCCTGGGTGGCGCAGCTTGCCTGCAATCTTTATTGAAGCCATTCAGCATCTCTAGTGTTGATAAAATCACCCTCGCCATCAACATTGATATTAGCGCCTGAAATCACCATTAAGCCATCTGCGCCACTGCATCCTTCTGCGCAGCGCAAGTAGCCAACGAGTGAATAAAAGTGTATCGCGCCAGTGGTAGAGACCGAATAGTGATGGCTGCTAGTGATAGCTGTTAATGAATGCGCGGTTGTGCGGGGCCGTTGACTCTCTGGTCGGTAAACAGGATAGTGAGTCGCAATCTAATAATTGGCCTGCAATGTGCAGCTATATGCCAATGTGTATTGTATAAATTCTATGGAGTGGGTGATGAAGTCGGTATTTCTATTCGTGGTAACTGCATTTTTATTTGCCTGTGCGGGCAATGAGACGGTGGTCTATTCCAATGGATTCAGTTTCTCGAAATATGAATACGTGGTGATTGAAGGCGATGATAATAGTGCGGCCTATGGCTTGGACGTCGCGTTTGGCAATATCATTTCCGATTACCATTTAGCCGTGGTGGGTTCTAAGGAATACGATAATTTGCAATATGCGCAAAAGAAACGTGTATTGGGTGCGCGGGTTTCGGTGAATGGTGATAGTGACCGTATAGTGATGGGCGTCGCGTTTCAGGACTATATTACTGGCCGCACAGTTGCCAGTATGGGCTCGTCGGAAAAAGGCGATGTGTTCGATAAAGGCGATAGAGAGGAGGTCTTCCAGTTAGTGATGAGATCGGTTACCACCGCTATTAATGCTGATCGGGAGCAGGCATTAGCGACAAGTTCTTCAGCCGTCGCTGCGCCTGCACCGGCGCCCGCCGAGGAGGTGCAGCCAAGCACAGTTAATGATCAAGAGCCTGAATACAAGCCCTACACATTGACGCCGGATTTTTCTGAATAGCTGAATTGTGTGCAGAATAAAAATAGTTTTTAACACATTTTGATAAGAACAATTAGGTTTCTTATATGAAGATTCACCAGGTCAAAACGCGTTTATCAAATAGCTATGTAATTGAAGAAATACATCATGGTGAGCCGGCATTATTCATCGTTGATGTGGCGGTCGCCTGTCATCGCTATGTCCTTGGATTTATCGAATCAGACTTAAATTATCCGATCAATAGCGTTAAAGCAGTTGCCTTCACCCACGATGATCCAGATCACTTTGGTGGCGTATTGGCTCTGTCTGCCCTCTGTGGTGCCGCTGTTTTTTCGCCGGATGCCTCGCGTCGCAGCATGCACAAATTCTTCAATGATCCCGCTGGTGTACTAACGCGTATCGGCACCAGCACTCGTGAACTCTTTAGGGCGCGCTCGCGGGCGATGTATTTAAATCGCTCGCGAGATAAGGCCGCTCGTGAGGCACCTAAATTTATTGGCGGCTCCTCTAGCGGTATCGATAACGTTGCTGAGATACGTAGATTAAAAAATAATGACAGCGTGCCAGGCTTTGCTGATTGGACACTGTTACATACCCCCGGTCACTCCTGGGATTCCTGCTGTTTCTACCATCCTTCTAGTAAAAGCATTATCACCGGCGACACCTTGCTTGGTAGCGGGCCGCAGCAGCGAGTGGTTGTGCCCGCTATTTATGCTAATCGGAAACAAATGCAGGGGACGCTAGGGCGTTTGGCGGCACTCGACATTGAGCATATTTATCCCGGTCACGGCAGTGTTATTTCTGACCCCTTGGCGATTGCAAACGAGGCGCGCGCTTTCTCCGCAGGGGCATAGCTCACCCTTCTCAGAAGATTTACTCAACGGCTGTTTACACTGTTCGCAATGATTTCGCGCGTTTTGTGGCCATGCGTCGCTCTGCCAGCATGTGTTTAAGCATGACCCGTAATAACCCCGTGTGGGTATTAGGTTCACGACCTTCGGCTAAATCAATTATCTGACGGTAATACCATTGGGTGGCGGCGCCAAAATTGAGAGTGCGGATTGTTTGATTGCCGCTTTTGGGGCCGAACCAGCCGGCGCCAAGTCGCAGTTCCTTCTCCCAATTTGGCAGGCTGGGGCTTTGGCCGTCGAGCAGCGGCTTGATGTCAGGCTGGCTGCACAGCGGGCGACCAATACCAACGACGTCCAAGGCGCCGCTGTCGAGTGCTTGTTGCATGGCGGCGTGGCTGCGAAAACCGCCAGTGATGGCTAGCGGTATACGGGTGACCTTGCGAATACCGTCGGCGTACTTGAGAAAATAGGCTTCGCGATGTTGGCTTGAGCTGGCCGCAGTGTCGTCAGCGTCGTCGCCCATCAAGGCAAGTTTTTCGTAGGTGCCGCCGGAAATTTCTAATAAATCGATGCCCGCGTCAGATAGCCACTCGGCAACCTGTAAGCTGTCTTCGTGACTAAATCCACCTTTGGAGAAGTCGGCGGAATTCAATTTTACTGAGATCGGAAACTCGGACCGACGGCATCGCGCACAGCGGCCACGGTGTCTAATAGAAAGCGCGCTCGATTTTCCAGTGAGCCACCCCATTGGTCGCCGCGGGTATTTGCCAGTGGCGATAAAAACTGGCTGATCAAATAGCCGTGGGCGGCGTGTATTTGCACACCGGTAAATCCGGCCGCTTTGGCGCTGGCGGCGACTTTGGCGTAGCGATTTATGGTCTGCTTGATGTCAATCTCGGTCATGGGTTTGGGGCGACCGAACATGCCAATAAGATCGATACCGACATCTGAGGGCGCAAGCGGCTGCGCGGATACTTGGCGCTGGCACTGTCGCCCCGGATGATTTATCTGCATCCACAATTGATTATTTGCCGAGGTGCCGGCTTTTGACCAGTCCTGTAGGGCGGCTTCGCCACCGTTGCCATCAATCACCACATTGCCGGGGCGCTCAAGAAAGCGACGATCTACCATGACGTTGCCAGTGACCAATGTTCCTGTGCCGCCTTCGGCCCAGCGCGCGTATAGCGCCGATAAGCGCGGTGTCGCTTGGTCATTGAGGTTGGCGAGGCCTTCGGTCATGGCTGATTTTAAAAGGCGATTGGGCAGCGTCACGCCACAGGGTAGTTTTAGTGGCTCGTTTAGGCTTGGCATGGCGTGGGCTTGTCCTGGAAATTGTTATTGTCTTTGCCGTCATTTAAGAGGCAGGGTATTTATGCACATTAACGAGTATCGCCAACTTATTCTTGCCTTACTGCGCCATAATTTGCGTATGCTGCCGATATATACCTCGTTTTGACTCAGGAGAAATACAGGCGATGTTTGATTTACTCAGTTCAGTAGTGGCGAGTTCGGCGCGCGGTTGGCGCGGTTCGGCGGCGTTTAATGGTGATAAAACCCGCCAACCTGAGAAAATGCTGGTGCTCTATGAATTTGAAGCCTGCCCGTTTTGCCGTGTGGTGAGAGAAGTACTGAGTGAGTTAGATATTGATGTGCTGATTTATCCCTGCCCAGTGGGCGGTATGCGTTTTCGGCCAGACGCCCTGGATATTAGCGGGGTAAGTCAGTTTCCACTGTTGCTCGACCCCAATACCGGCGATGAGATTCTAGAGTCGGCGGAGATCATTGATCACCTCTATAAAAATTACGGCAATGCGAGGCGTGTATCGCCGCGAGGGTTGCGCAGGCAATTATCGATTTCGAGCTCGATGGCGGCCACCGCAGTGCGCTCTATTGGTCGTGCTCGGGGTATGAATGCCAAGCCCTCAGTCGCGCCTGAGCAAGTGCTAGAGCTGTACAGTTTTGAATCCAGTCCCTATTCGCGACCGGTGCGCGAGCTGCTCACCGAATTGGAAATACCCTATATATTGCGCAATTTTGCAAAATCCCGCTGGCAGGAAATGGGTCCCCCGTTGGTGCGTTCGCGCTGGTTTCCGGATGCGCCAATTACCAGTGCCAACCGCCTTCGTTTGCGCGAGTTAACCGGCCGCTCACAAGTCCCCTATTTGATTGATGCTAACACCGGTGTCGCTATGTTCGAGTCCGCCGACATCATGACGTATCTCGCGACTGAATACGGGCGCTAGATTTTTCGACCCTGCGGTATCGGCAGGGTTTTCGTTCTATGGCCGCTAATCCTTGAAGTTGCGAGCAAAATAGCGATAATTGACCGCAAAATTAGCTCCGTCACCGCAGTTTTGGCGAAACTTTTTTGGCGGTCACCATTCCCGCTAATCAGAATATCTCGTCTGGCAGTGCAAGGGGTCGCGTCGATCTACTCTAGCGCTGCACTATCCGCACGGTTGCGCTCTCATTAAGGAAGTTATGAACCCAATTCCGGTAACAAGCTCCCGGCTTCAGCGCGTCTTCACTGATTTGGCCGTGGTAAATGTTGAGCTCAGCAGCAAGCAGTTTGCAGATAAGCTCGGCGAGTTAATTAGCTTGTCCGACGCGATAGTACTGGCTGAGTCCCTGCGGAGCTTGAAAAAAAAGCAATTTGTGGCGGCATCGAGCACGGAGCATCCCAGCGAGTTATTTATGCAGGCGCGCGCTGGGATGCTGGCATTTATAATCAATAGTTTTGTGTTGGAAGGCGACGAAGTGCCGGGTGAAAGCGCGTCGGCGTTTATACTACCGCGCCCCAACCGCGACACATTAGATGATCCGGACGCAGGGTTTGTCGCCTATCAGCGGTTTTATTCACTGCACCAGAGTGAAATGGACCATCGCGTGGTGACGCTGCGGCGGCAGTTGCAGCAGATAATGCAGGGTAAGTCGCCAGAGCTTGCCCAGTTAGCGAGCTTAGACGCCAGCATGGCTGATACCATGGCCGATTTTAGTCGGCGCGCCTTTGCGGGTGTTCCACACTTATTGGCAAAGCGGTTTTATTTTTTGAATCAGCAGTACCGCCAAGCGCGGGCGGAAAATAGCCAATTAAATGAGTCACTTTCGAACTCGGTCCAAGACGAAACCGCACGCTGGTTGCAAAAAGGCGGGTGGTTAGACCGCTTTATTCGCGAGATGCAGGCGGTATTGTTAGCTGAATTAGAGCTGCGGCTCATGCCGGTGATCGGTTTAATTGAAGCACTAGAATTTGAAGTAGAGAAAACACAATGACAAGAATGATTTCGATGGTGGCGTTTGCCATAGGCGCAATAGTCGTGGTTTGGATGGCGTCGGCATTTGTGGGCAGCAATGCGCTGGCCTTGGGTGTCACCGTGCTGATTGCACTGGCGTATACCGTCGGCTTTGCCGAGTTGATACGCTATCAGCAGGCTAGCGCGGCACTGAGTGGCGCCTTGTCGTCCGTTGAAGAGTCTATACAAGATATCGAAAGTTGGTTGGCATCGGTGCCCGCCAGCCTGCGCAATGCCGTACGTCAGCGTGTGCAGGGCGAATATATTGGTTTACCCGCGCCGGTGTTGAGCCCCTATATCATTGGATTGCTAGTGATGCTGGGCCTGCTCGGCACCTTTATCGGCATGGTGGCCACCTTAAAGGGTGCGGTGGTGGCGCTCGAGGGCACGAATGAATTGGAGGCGGTGCGAGCAGGTTTGGCGGCACCAATTAAAGGCCTGGGTATGGCGTTTGCGACCTCGGTGGCGGGGGTGTGCGCGTCGGCGATGTTGGGCTTGATTTCAACCTTAAGTCGCCGCGAGCGGCTATTGGTGTCTCGTCAGCTCGATACCAGTATGAGCACGGTATTCAAACCTTTTTCATTGAGCCAGCAGCGTCGCCAAAGTTATCAGGCCATGCAGTCGCAGGCGGAGGCCCTACCTGTTGTTGCGCAACAGCTCACGCTACTGGCTGATCGTTTAGGGCGCATGGGCGACGACATGGCGGCGACCCTTATGCGCAACCAGGAGCAGTTTCACGCTGCGGCGCAAGGTCAATTTCAAGCCCTGGCTGAATCAGTGGACGCGTCCTTAAAGCAAAGCTTGGCCGACAGCGGCCGTATTGCCGGCGAGAATATAACGCCGGTCATTTCCCGTTTTGTCAGCGATATTCGCGATGATATGAAAGCCAGTCAGCAACAATTACACAGCGCGGCAGCGGCGCATTTGCAGAGTTTAGACGAGCGCTACGCCAGCACATCAGACGATTTTACCCGCGCTTGGCAAGGCGCGGTGACCGCGCAGCAAGCGGGCAGTGAGTCATTACTATCAACAATGGATCAGCGCTTTAGCGAGCTGCTTGCGCAATTCGCCAACAGTTCGCAGGCTATGGTCGGCAGCTTTAATTCCCTCAGCGACGACTGGTTAGAAAAGCAGCAATCCGCCGAGCAAGCGCGTCTTGCCAATTGGTCTACCGTGTTTGAACAAAGTGCGGATTTGCTGCAAAGCAATGCCGAGGCCTTAACGAGTAATGCTCGCGCCGGTAGCCAAGAGTTGATAACCGAGTTCAGCAAATTAGTGACGGCCTCTGAGGAGTTGGTTGCGGCCCGCACGCAAAGCGAAAGTAGCTGGCTAGATAGTTATCAGGCGCGCATGAGCGAGATGACGGCGGCCATAAAATCAGAATTGCAAAGCCTATATACCTTGGAAGAACAGCGCGGCGACGCGGCGGTAAACCGTTTGAATGAATTACAGGCTGCGGTTGCCGAACACTTGGCGAGTTTGGCACATGCGATTGAGGAGCCGATGGGGCGCCTTATCGAGTCGGCCTCTGAAACTCCGCGAATTGCCGCTGAAATCATGACCAAATTACGCGCCGAAATGAATGAAAATATCGAGCGTGACAACAGCCTGCTCGACGAGCGTCGCGAGTTGATGAGCCAGTTAAATGCCCTGTCGGAGTCTTTGCAGGTGTCGGCGGCAGGGCAGCGCGAGGCGGTAGAAAGTATCCTCGGCAATTCCTCAGAATTGCTTGCGACTATCAGCCAAGGGTTTGCTGACAGCGTCAATACTGAATCTAGCAAGTTGTCTGATATCGTTGCTCACTTTGAGGGTAGTAGCGCAGAACTGGCGAGTTTGGGTGATGCCTTTGCGACCGCCGTTAGTCAGTTCAGCGAGGCAAACAGTGGTTTGATCGAGACCTTGCTGAAAGTGGATTCGGGCTTGCAGGGCAGTGGTGAGCGCAGCGACGAGCAAATGGCGTATTACGTTGCGCAGGCGCGGGAAATTATCGACCACAATATGTTGTCTCACCAGGAAATCATGAACCAACTGCAGAGTTTGGCTAAAGGCGTTGTGACTTCTCGTGAGGAAGCGTCGGCATGAGTGTGTCGGAACTAGATAATGGCTTAGATCAAGAACCGCCAATTTGGGCGATTTTCGGCGACCTAATGACCGGGCTGGTCGGCGTGTTTGTGTTGCTATTGGTGTGGGCGCTGGGCTTTCAACTTGAGTTATCGCAGACCCTAGAGAAAGAGATTCAAAAACGAGAAGTCGCCGAGCAACGCCGCTTGGCCCTGGAGCAGGCTTTGGCTGACCCTCTTGCTGCCGGCCGAGTCACCCTGCGCGATGGCAAAATTGGTATCAGTGGCAACGTTTTATTCTCTTTGAATTCTGCAGAATTACAGGACGAAGGCAGAGAACTTTTGCACACGCTGCGGGCGCCCCTGCAAGTTTATCTTGGTGACAATGAGCAATTGCTTATGGTCAGCGGTTTCACCGATGATCTCCCCATTCAAAAAGGCAATTTACATTTTCGCGATAATTGGGAGCTGTCTGCTCAGCGGGCGCTAACCGTCACCCGTGCACTTATCGAAGAGGGCATGCCCGCCGATATGGTGTTTGCCGCCGCCTTTGGCGCGCAGCAGCCGGTGGTGGAAAATAATGATGCTGATAGCCGCTCGCAAAATCGCCGCGTAGAAATGGCGCCAGTGCCACGGGCGCAAGCGGCAGCAGAAAAGGCACCCTAAGCTATGCTGGCAGATTTACAGCGGGATATAGCGCTATTGCGTGAAGAGATGGGCCATCTTTACGATCCCGCGCGTTTCCGCTTTATTGAATCTATGTCCGAGCGGGCAGAGCGTTTGCGAGCGCCTGCACAAGATATTCTGCAAACGAAAATTGCCGATGCTTTATCGCGCTATCGAATTGATCAAGAGGCTAACGCGCAGCGATTAGCGACGTCACTGGCCGAGCTTGGTGAGCGTGACCTCGCATTGGCCGAGACCTTGTTAAACAATGGCGATGATTTCGCTTTTAAAAAATTACTTCTCACTCATCAAAACAATGCGCGCCCAAGCGATAAGGCTATTGCCAAAGTAAAGAGCCTGCGGGAATTGCTGGATGAGAAGCCAGTGAGCAGTGATGCGGCAGCGTCTGCCTTAGAGAGGCAATTGCGGGAACAAGAAAGTCAAAGCTTAAGCGGTGCTGCCTACACCGCCGATATAGCGCTTAGCCAAGGTGATGCCGAGCCGATGTCGGATCAGCGGCCCTTGCAGGCCAGCCAGAAAATGCAGGTTTTTCGGCAGCGCAGCGCAATCGCCAAGCGGGTCGAAATCGCCATACAGCAAGGCCCTGAAAGCCCGGGGCCACTGAATCCACAGATGCTCGCGCTGAAAGCCTTAACGGCCATGCGCGATTTGTCGCCACAGTATTTAAATCGCTATGTGAATTACCTGGATGCGCTGTTCTGGATCGATCACGCTACCGAGCGACCAGAACCGGCAAAGCCCGTTAAAAAAACGCGAAAAACCACTCGGAAAAAATAGAGTACGATTTTTTATAAGCTGGGAAAGTGTCTGAGAAAGTTTGCGTGTTTGAGGGAGTAGTCGCAATAGTGGATAGGCACCGTTTTAACAGGTTAAGGCATTTGAACGGTATCGTGCAGGCCCCTTGACTGTAAATACAATGTAGTTACAATTTAGGCATGGCTCATCTACGATTTGAATGGGATCCTCGCAAGGATGCCGCTAATGTCAAAAAGCACGGTATCTCATTCGATGAGGCTAAAACCGTCTTTACTGACGAGTTCGCCCGTCTTATCGCAGATCCAGACCATTCAGACGCCGAAGATCGATTCATCTTACTTGGAACAAGTATTCATTCTCGTCTATTGGTCGTCTGCCACTGCGTAAGAACGGGTGAATTTATTCGTATTATCTCCGCTCGAAAGGCAGACAAAACAGAACGGAAAGTTTATGAGGGTGTTAAAAATGCGTGATCGTTATGATTTCTCGAAGTCCAAGCCAAACCCCTATGCCAAAAAGCTAAAAAAGCAGGTAACCATCCGACTTGATGAAGATACCATCGAGTATTTTAAAGGCTTGGCGGAGGACAAAGGTGTACCCTACCAAAGCCTAATAAATCTTTATCTGCGTGATTGTGCGCAGTCGCATAAAGAACTTACGATGAAGTGGCAGTAAAGATTATCGCCACAGCATTTAAATCGCGATGCGAATTACCTAGATGCGCTGTTCTGGATCGATCACGTTACCGAGCGACCAGAACCGGCAAAGCCCACTAAAAAACGCGAAAAACCACTCGGAAAAATAGGGCGGTTTCGGATAATAAGTGCAATTGGTAAGAAGGAGGCCAGCTGGTAGAGTCG